>JANOWV010000275.1:0-7228 GCA_031418075.1 Actinomycetes bacterium | reverse complement strand
GGTCGAGGGACCGTCCACAGGTTCCGCGATGCGGTCGGTGTCCATCGAGAACCCGGTCGAGTACATCTCTGACAGCACCGCGAGCCGCGCTCCCTGTCGTGCGGCGTCCTCGAGCAGCACCGCGAGGTGCGCGAAGTTCGCCGATGGGTCTTCCCACACGATGTCGTGCTGAATCGCCGCGACCTTCATCGGGCCAACACCCCCAGTCGGTGGATCGCCTCGTCGAGCACCGAGTCGCGCTTGCAGAAGGTGAATCGCACCAGTGGACGACCGGCGTCAACGTCGTCGTAGAAGACGACGTTGGGTACCGCAACGACGCCGCATCGGTCCGGGAGCGAGCGGCAGAACGCCAGTCCGTCGGTCTCCCCGATCGATCGGATGTCGACGGTCAAGAAGTACGTCCCCGCGCTGGGGAGCACGGTGAGACCGGTCGCCGCGAGCCCGGCAGCGAGTCGATCTCGCTTGGCGCGGAGATCCGCGGTGAATGATGCGAAGTACGCGTCGTTCATGGCCAACCCCGCTGCGATCGCATGCTGGAACGGAGTGCCACTCGCGTAGGTGAGGTACTGCTTGACCGTGTGCACGGCGGCCAGGAGTGGCCCCGGCCCACACGCCCACCCGACCTTCCACCCCGTGAACGAGAACGTCTTGCCTCCGGACGAGATCGTGATGGTGCGGTCCCGCATCCCCGGGAGCGTCGCGATCGGGACGTGGGAACCGTCGAACACGAGATGCTCGTATACCTCGTCGGTGACCACGATGAGATCCCGCTCGATGCAGTGCGCTGCGATCTCCTCGAGCTCGCGCCGACAGAACACCTTCCCGGTCGGGTTGTGGGGCGAGTTGAGCAGCAGCACCCGCGTTCGTGCACTCGTCGCCGAACGCAGCTCATCGATGGAGAACGCATGATCCGGCTGTCGCAAGGTCACCACACGACGCTCCGCACCTGCCATCGCGATGCACGCCGCATACGAGTCGTAGTAGGGCTCGAACGTCAGCACCTCGTCCCCGGGATTGCAGAGGCCGAGGAGCGCGGCGGCGATCGCTTCGGTCGCACCAGTTGTGACAAGCACCTCTGACTCGGGGTCGAGCTCGAGGTCGTAGAAGCGGTGCTGGTGCTTCACGATCGCATGCCGGAGCTCCGGGATCCCGGGGCCGGGTGGGTACTGGTTGTGGCCCGCCCGAATCGCGTCGATGGCCGCCTCACGCACCTCGATCGGCCCGTCGGTGTCGGGGAACCCCTGACCCAGGTTCACGGCCCCTGTCTCGACGGCCAACGCCGTCATCTCGGCGAAGATCGTCGTCCCGTATCCGGCAAGTCGTGCCGCGAGCACCATCACCGCGATGCTACGACTCGGCCGCCCGACGTCGACCGGTACGCTGGCGTCGCGGCGTTCCCCGAGTGACCGTCGAGGAGCAGTGATGGACCCGACGTCGAACGATCTTCCCGTCGGACCGTACGCGGACCGGAGCGAGACGATGGCCGCGTTCGGCGCACACGTGTCGCGCGGGAAGGTCGATGCGTTCGAGGCACTCGGCATCGACATCGTCCTCGGTCGCCGGGAGGGTCCGTTCTTCTGGGATGCCTACGACGGTCGTCGTTTCTTCAACTGTCACTGCAACGGCGGGGTCTTCAACCTCGGCCACCGGAACCCCCGCATCGTCGACTCGCTACGCCGCGCGATCGACGAGGACGAGATCGATGTCGGGAATCATCACCTCGTGTCCGGCTACAAGGCGCGCCTCGGTGCGCGGCTCGCGGCGACCACCGGCGGGCGGTGCCCCGGCGTCGTGCTGACGCCGTCGGGTTCCGAGGCCGTCGAGGTCGCGCTGAAGACTGCCATCGCCGTGACCGGCCGGTCCCAGGTCGTGTCGGTGCACGGCGCCTATCACGGACACACCGCGTTCGCCGCGATGGCCGCCGACGCGAAGTATCACGAGCCGTTCGGGCTCGACCTCCCAGGGTTCGTGCACGTCCCGTTCGACGACCTCGGCGCGATGGACACGGCCATCGGCGACGACACCGCGGTCGTCCTGCTCGAGACCGTCCCGGCCACGCTGGGCATGGCGATGCCGAGCCCCGGGTACCTCGCGGGCGTGCAACGGCTCTGCCGCAACCGGGGCGCGATGTTCGTCCTCGACGAGGTCCAGACCGGTTTGGGGCGGAGCGGGAAGATGTGGTGCCACGAGCACGACGGCGTCGAGCCCGACGCGATCGTGACCGGCAAGGGGCTCGGCGGCGGCCTCTACCCGATCTCGGCGACGATCATGACCGCGGCCATGCACCGCTTCTACGACGACGAGCCGTTCGTCCATGTGTCGTCCTACGGCGGGTCCGACCTCGGGTGCGTCGTGGCCCTCGCAGTGCTGGACCAGGTCGAGGCACCGGACTTCCTCGAACGAGTGGAGGACGTCGGCCTCTTCTTCGAGAAGGAGTTCGCCTCGATGCCGTTCACGGTGCGCCGTCGCGGCCTCTTCATGGGATTCGCCTGGCCGGACGAGAGCGCCGGCATCCTCGCCGCCAAGGCCTGCATCGACCGCGGGGTCTTCGCCGTGTTCGCGAACAACGACACCTCCGTGCTGCAGTTCCTCCCCCCACTGATCCTCACCGACCCGCAGGCCGAAGAGCTCGCCGAGACCGTGGCGGCGGCACTCTCGTGAACGCCGGTCGCGAACGCGCTTCGTGACCGCGGCGCTCGACCTCGGGGCGCTCGATCGCGCGGTCGAAGCCGCGCTGTCGTCACGCGATGAACGGGAACTGCACGTACTCGGCTACGGCGAGATCAGCACCGTGCTCGCGTGGCCCGAACCGACCGGACCCTACGCGTGCAAGCGACTCCCGACGTTCGACGACGTCGCTCGCTTTGACGCCTACCGCATCGTCTTCGACGCGTCGATCGCGGCCCTCGAGGAGCGCGGCCTCATCGTCCATCCCACGTCGCTCGAAGCACTCCCCCGTCCGGATGGGTCCGTGGCGGCGTACTGCGTGCAGCAGGTCCTACCGACTTCGTCGATGGCCCCGGAGCGACTCCGAAAAGCCGATCCGACCCAGGGACGCGTGCTCCTCGACCGGATCGCGGAAGCGATCGAGACCGTCGTCGACGACCGAGTCGGACTCGACGCGCAGCTGTCGAACTGGGCGGAGGTCGATGGCGCTCTCGTGTATCTCGACGTCACGACACCCCTGCTTCGTGACGAGCACGGATCCGATCTCCTCGACACCGAGCTGTTCCTCGCCTCGATCCCGGCGGCGCTCCGACCGATCGTGCGCAAGCTCGTGTTGCCATCGATCCTCGACACGTACTTCGCCGCGCGGCCGATCGCGCTCGATCTCGTCGGGAACCTCCACAAGGAACAGCTCGGAACGTGGATCCCCACGGCGATCGACACCTTCAACCGGCGCCTCAGCCTTGGGCTGACCGAGACCGAGGTCGGCCGCTACTACCGGCGCGATGCCCGACTCTGGACGTGGATGCAGCGGGTTCGCCGGATAGACCGAGGTTGGCAACGGCATGTGCGCCGCCGACCGTACCGACTACTGCTGCCCGGGCCTGTCGATCGCTGAGGATCGGTCGACCGGCTCCGAGCACGCAGCCCGGTCGCGACCTCGTCGCACCTTCTGCGCGTACATCGCGTCGTCGGCGGCGGCCAAGAGCGCCTCCGGGTCCTCCGACACGGTGCCGTCGACGTGGCCGACGCTCGCGAAGACCTGAAGGGTGAGTCCGTCGATGTTGACGGGGTCGGACACGACGGTCTCGAGTCGGCGGACGAGCAGCTCGATCGCCCCCACATCGAGGTCCTCACACACGACGACAAACTCGTCTCCGCCGTAACGAGCGACGAAGTCGGTGGGCCGGACGGCGTTCCGGAGGCGTCGAGCCACGTGCCGCAGCATCTGGTCACCGGTGTCGTGACCGTGGACGTCGTTGATCGACTTGAACCGGTCGAGGTCCAAGAATCCGACGAGCAAGCGCGACGGATCATCGTGCGCCCGGGTTCGGGCCCGGCGCAGATGTTCGACGAGGCGCGTCCGGTTGGCAAGCCCGGTCAACGCGTCGTGGGCTGCGAGGTGTTCGAGTCGACGTTCGAGATCGCGCCGACTCGAGATGTCGTGCGCCGAGACGACCAGCCCGGAGACCACGGGATCGTCGAGAAGGTTGACGACGGAGATCTGGTAAGGGATCGCTCGCCCGTCGCGATGTCGGAGCTCGAGCTCGAACACCCGTGTGCCCGGGTGCTCGCGGGACGCTCGGATCTCGAAGTTGGCCCGGTCGCTCTCGGCTGCTACCACGTGGTCGACGAGCCACGTTCCGACCACGACGCTCGGATCGAGGCCGAGCTGGCGGGTCACGGCGCCCGATACCGACTGGATGTACCCGGTCGCGTCGGTGAGCATCATGATCGTCGCGGAGTTCTCGACGAGGCGTCGGAATCGCTCCGGCTCGTCTGCGGCAAGCTCCCACCTTCGTCGCTCGGTGAGGTCGCGCAGCGTGTTGACGATCCGGGCGCCGTCTGGCGTGATCGTCGACCGCCCGATCAGCTCGACGAGGCGCCATGAACCATCGGCGATGCGCACTCGCAGCTCGATCGGGGTCCCGGTACCCGGGCGCTTCTGCACCGCTTCCAGCGAGGAGAGCGCGAGCGCGACATCCTCACGATGGACGAGCTCTAGCGGAACCTGGCCGATCCACGTGTCCCGGTCGACACCGAAGAACTCCTCGGCGGCGAGGTTGGCTTCGACCACCCGCAACTCATCGTCGACCACCACGACAGGGTCAGGGAGGACGTCGAACGGTCGGGCGGCGTCTGCAGGCCGCGCCGCGCCATGACGATGGTCTTCTCTGATGCTCATGCACCATCTGTGTCGGCACGCCGGACGGGCTCCTCAACCCCCAGTTCCTGGGCCGATCTCCGGGGTCCAAACGGGATTCCGGCGAGGGAATCCGGCTACCTTCCGGGCTGGGTCTGGCCTTCTCGCCGAACGACCCGGCGGGGGACGACCCCGTGCACGAAGGACCCGATCAGGTGGACCGGACGAGGTGGACCAGATGACCGAGACCCGATGACCGAGACCCGATGACCGAGAGCGGCCGGATCACCGAGAGCGGCCGGATCACCGACGATGGGCTGGCGCGACTCCGTTCCCGCATCGGCGTGCCCGAGCCCCACACTGCGCCGCCCCGCTACCTCCGGGCCGACACCGACGCGTTCCGCCACGTCGCCGAGGCATACGGCGACGACAACCCGATGTGGACGGACCCAGAGCACGCGAAGGACTCCTGCTGGGGCGGACCCATCGCGCCTCCCGCGCTCGTCGGTGGCGACTCGCTCATCGGGGAAGACGAAATCGAGGAGGTGGCACCCGAGCAGCGAGCGCTGATGAAGGGCGACCCGCTCAGGGGCGTGCACGCGTTCTACGCCGCGAGCGGTCGGGAGTGGTGGGCACCGCTCCCCCCCGGACAGCGCGTGCTGCGACGCAACGCCCTGGTCGCGGTCGACGACAAGGCGTCCCAGCTCGCAGGACGGGCGATCCACGAGTGGACCGCACACATCTTCCGAATCGACGGCGGACCGCTGCTCTCGGCGCAGTACCGCGACATGGTCCGGACCGAACGGACCGAGACTCGCGCCAGGAAGAAGGAGGCAACGCGTCACCCCCACGAATGGTCGGAAGTCGAGCTCGCAGAGATCGACGCGCAGTACGCGCTGGAGGCACCGCGGGGCCGGGAGCCGCGATGGTGGGAGGACGTCGAGGAGGGCGACGAGATCGGTCCCCTCGTCAAGGGCCCGCTGACGGTCACCGACATGGTGTGCTGGCACACGGGCATGGGCATGGGCATGTATCACGTCCGCCCACTTCGGCTCGCGTGGGAGAACCGGACCCGCATCCCGCGCTTCTACCATCGCGACGAGCTCGGGATCCCCGATGTCTTGCAGCGGATGCACTGGGATCCTGCGTACGCGCGCAAGATCGGCAATCCGACGACGTTCGACTACGGACGGATGCGCGAGACGTGGCTCATCCACCTGTGCACCGACTGGATGGGCGACGACGCGTGGCTCTGGCGCCTCGACTGCGAGTTCCGCAAGTTCAACTACGTCGGCGATGCCCACTGGATGCGGGGACGAGTGGTACGGAAGCTGCTCGTCGAGGACGCGGGTGCCGGCGCCGCCCGCCCGGGCGTCGAGCTCGAGATCTGGGGCGAGAACCAGCTCGGCGAGATCACCACACCCGGCCATGCCACGGTGCTCCTCCCCAGCCGCGAGCATGGGGCCGTGCGACTTCCCGACCCACCCGGCGATGCGACGGACCTCCAGGAAGCACTCGACGCGATCGCAGCACGCTTCGCGGCCGACCAACAGGGCGGCACCCAATGAGCTACGACGCAGTTCCCGGCATGCTCGCATCGCTCGACGACGGGCTCCTCATCCTCACGATCGATCGCCCCGAGAAGCGCAACGCCATCGACGACACCGTCGTCCGGTCGATCGTCGCCCACCTCGAGGCCGCGAACAACGACGAGTCGGTGCGCGCCATCCTGCTCACGTCGAATGGCGAGGACTTCTGCTCGGGCTTCGACATCCTCGGGCGCAATGCCGACGCCGACGCACCTCGCCCCCGGGTGGGGAGCATCCAGCGGCGCCTTCCCGTGCTCTCGCACCGCGCGATCTCCCTGCTCCTGTCGACCCAGGTCCCCGTGGTCGCAGCCGTTCGTGGCTGGGCAGCCGGCCTCGGACTCCATCTCGCGCTGGCGGCCGACTTCTGTGTCGTGGCCCACGATGCTCGGCTCTGGGAGCCGTTCGCGACCCGCGGGTTCACACCCGACAGCGGCGGGACGTGGCTCCTCCCCCGACTCATCGGCGTCGCCCGAGCGAAGGAGCTCCTCATGCTCGGACGTGAGGTATCGGGCGACGAGGCCACCACCTGGGGGATGGTCCATGCGGCTGCCCCCGCTGCCGAGGTCGACACGACCGCGACGGCGCTCGCCCGACGCCTGGCCGACGGACCGACCGTCGCCCTCGGCCTGACGAAGTGGCTCGTCCACGAGGGCGCGGGACTCGATCTCGAGCGTCATCTCGCCAACGAGGCCTTTGCGATGGAGCTCTCGTCGCGCAGCAACGACTTCCGGGAGGGGATGCAGGCGCTGCGCGAGCGACGTGATCCCGACTTCGATGGCCGCTGACCCGGGGGACGACGTCCGCCTCCTGGTCGACGACGCCACGCCCG
>JANOWV010000274.1:0-2463 GCA_031418075.1 Actinomycetes bacterium | reverse complement strand
CGGATCCTTCGCGTTGTACTTGGCGCTGGGACTCCCGTCGGGGACCGCCTCCTCGGTGTAGATCGCGCCGACTGGACAGACGTCGGGCTGGTAGCACGCGGTGCAGGAAGTGCATTCGTCGACGTTCACGTAAAGGGTGGTGTCGGCGAAGACGGCAATTGCGTCCGGCGAGGGCTGGTGGGAGTTCTCGATCACTCCGTCGCCGGCAGCGACCTCCGAGAACAAGATGCCCTTCGCGGGATCGAACTCGTAGATGCACTGCACCGGACAGACGTCGACGCACGCACGGTCCTTGGTGTCGATACACGCCTCGGTGATGATCGCGATTCCAGACATCGGTTCGCCTCCAGAGTTCGACGATTGAACCTACCCTCGAGTCACCCCAATTGAAACGGCACGGCTACTGGGTGCACCTCGCTCAGTACCCGACACCCATCATGCGACGCCATTGCTCGAGGCTGGCGATCCGGTAGACGTAGTTGCTCGACCGCGTCTCGCCCATCGTGGCCGACGGCGCGGGTGAGTACATGTGCCCGGGGTACAGGACGGTGTCATCGGGAACCTTCGCGAGCCGCTGCGTGAGACTCTCGTACATCTGGTCGGCGTCGGCGCCGGGAAGGTCCGTGCGGCCGCAACCCTCGAGGAACAGCGTGTCGCCCGCGACGAGGCAGCCGTCGACGAGGAAGCATTGGCTCCCCGGTGTGTGCCCCGGGGTATGGAGCATCGCGATGTCGATGGCACCCACCGACACCGTGTCTCCGCTGTCGTGGAGCACGAGGTCGGAGTCGGACACGCCCGTCGACCGCTTCACCCACTCGGCCTCGTCGCGGTGCACGTGCACGGGCGCAGCGACGTCGGCCATCCCACTCAGCTCACGAATCCCCTCGATGCCGTATCCCATCAGGTCGCCGCCCACGTGGTCGGGGTGCCAATGGGTGGCGAGGGCGCCGGTGAGACGCATGCCGTCGGCGCCGAGCAGGTCGACGAGCTCGCGGACCCCGTACGCGGGGTCGACGGCGACGGCCTCGCCGGTCTCTCGGTCGCCGATCACGTAGACGAAATTCACCATCTGGCGGGCGATCGCGTCATCGGCGGCGAAGTCGCGTCCGGCGAGGAGCTGTCGGAAGTAGAGGCGGTCGGTCATCGCAGCGGAGGCTCAGTCGGTCAGGAGGTTCTTCCGGAGCTGGGTGAGCTCGGAAGGTGTGACGCCGAGTCCCTTGCGCAGGTACTTGGTGAACGAACCGTAACGCTTCTTCACCGCGTCGAAGGATGCCTGGAGGTACTCGCGTCGGACCTCGAGGACCGGGAGCAACAGGGTCGGGTCGGCCATCAGCGACGCGACGCTGGCGATCGTCGACGCGTTCTTCTCCTTCGTGTAGTCGTTCGTGAGGAGGTAGTCGGCGAACACCGTCGCGCTCGGCACGCCGAGCGCCGTGAGCAGCACGGCCGACGACCATCCTGTGCGGTCCTTCCCCGCCGTGCAGTGGGTCAGCGCCGGCAAGGATGCCGGATCCGCAAGCCGGTCGAGCACGACCGAGAACTGCTTGGCCGCGTCGCGGTCCTCGACGAAGAACCGAGCCGCGTCGGCGAGGATCTTGGCGCCGCGGCCTCCGCCGAGGAGCGCCTCCTGGGCTTGGGTGTCAGCACTCGTGATGGCGCTGCGGATCTTGGCGTTGAGGTCGTTCTTGGCGTCGAAGATCGGGACGCTGACGAGCTCGGTCCCGGGCGGGAGGATGTCGGCACCGTCGGCCTCGACCTCCGACGGGCCGCGGAAGTCACACACGATCTTGATCCCGAGGCCCGTGAGCGTCGCGAGATCCTGGTCGTCGACCTCGCTGATCGCGTCGGACCGGAACACCGTGCCCCACCGCACGTGGTGACCGTCCTGCGTCACGTAGCCACCTAGGTCGCGCGCGTTCGGCGCCGACGTGAGATGGAGGCTGCGGTCCCCGACGACCGTCCCGCGCTTCGCGCCCTTGGGGACGATCTCGAAGTACGAGCGGACGGTTGGGTCGAGATCCGTGAACGTCACGGAGCCGGTGCCTGCGATCGGCGCCCCTTCCGGGGAGGCCACGACTCGATCGGGATCGAGCCCACGGGTGACGGTCGCGGTGCCCGGCTTCGTCCAGGTCACGGTGCACGCGGTCCCGGCCGAGCAGTCGGCGGTCGCGCCGGCGACCACAGCTGGGGGTGCCGCTCCGACCGGTGCCAGTGGGAGGAGCGCCGAGACGACGCACACGGCGAGGGGGAGGGGGATGGGGAGCAATCGGCGCACGGTCACCTCAGCGCTCGGGATCGGACGGCGAACGGTACCCCGTGCGGGAGCGTCGTTCGGTCGGGTTCGGACCTTCTCGGGTGCGAGGGTGAAGGCATAGGGTGGTCGTGATGGGCGAGCAGTCGAAGGGCGGACGCGTCGAGTTCCGGACGTGCCCCTTCTGTGAGGCGACCTGTGGACTCGAGCTC
>JANOWV010000273.1:0-5748 GCA_031418075.1 Actinomycetes bacterium | reverse complement strand
GCTCGACACGGCGAGCTGAGGCTCAGGCCCGGGCGGCCTCGTCTTCCCACCACCACGCGAGGCCAGCGAGTCCCGGACCGGTGTGCACGACCATCACCGGGCCGAACTCGCCGACAAACTCCGTGGCAGGCGTCGAGAGGGCGTGCACGCGATCGAGGAGCGCTTCGGCGGTGTCGACCGCGAGCGCGTGCAACGCAGCGACGTGCAGGTGCCCCGTGTCGTTGGGTCGGTCGCGGTGGACGAGATCCACGATCCGATCGAGCGCGGCGTCCTGACTGAGCGCAGGGCGGAGCCGCCGAACCGACCCACCGCGGAACTCGAACAACGGATTGATCCCCAGCCGTCGGCCCGCCCATCCGGCGATGCCGGGGACCCGACCACTGCGCACGAGATGGTCGAGCGACGAGATGGTTGCCACAAGTCGAACTCGCTCGATCACCGCGCGTGCGCGTGTCTCGACCTGGTCGAGCGTGGCACCGGAAGCAGCCGCGTCCGCCGCTGCCAGCACGACGAGCGCCTCCGCTCCCCCGGCGGTCGCCGTATCCACAATTCGCACCGCTCCGCCGACCGACTGCGCCGCGACTCCGGCGGCGACGAACGTTGCGCTCATGGTGGATGCGATCGTGAGCACGACGACGCCGTCGTGCACACGCGAGGCGTCCTTGATCGCGGCTTCGAAGTCGCCCGGTGTGGGCGCCGAGGTGCTCACCTGGGACTGCGAGACGAGGTCTTCCAGCGACCGCAATCCCTCGGGCTCGGATTCACCGTTGACGGTCAACCACATGGGAACGACGGCGATCCCATGTCGCGCGGCGAGCTCGGACGGGAGTGCAGCAGCGCTGTCCGTGACGATTGCGACGCTCATGCGGGTCCCGGGGCCGGTGGATTGTCTCGTAACCGTACGAGGCCAGCCGACACCAGGACGACCAATCCGGAGCAGAACAGCACCAGTCGTGGCGCCTCGAGGGTCCCGACGACCGGCCACCGCACCGCCCCGACGAGATCACCAGCCAAGCCAGCCCCGATGGCGGCAAGGCCGAGGCCGAGTCTGATCACCACGTGGAAGGCCGCGAAGGCCAGGACGCGTTCGTGGCCGTCGAGTCGCGACTGCAGCGCGCCCATCCCCGAGGCGAGTGTGAACGCGGCCGCGGCGCCGAACCCGAGCGCGCCCGCGAACGCGAGCCAGATCGACGGCACCAGGCTGAACACCGCGACGACGGCACCGATCACGGCGACACCGCGGCGGGTCTCACCGAGAGGATCACGACCACGGCGGATCTGGAGGAGTCCGAGGCCTCCTACTGCCCCCACCCCGAACAGCGCGATGAGCACACCGAACTCGGCGTCGGACGCATCGAGCACCTCGCGCACGAAGACGATCCCGAGCGAGAACAGTGCTCCGAGACCGATCGCGACCGCGGCAGTCGCAGGCATGACCGCGCGCACGAGAGGGAGTCGGAACGCGTCGCGGAATCGGGCGTCCTCGGGAACGATCCCCCGACCATCCGGGGAGCCGAGCATCGTGAGTCGTGCGAGAAAGGCGAACGAGATCAGGAAGGTGACTGCATCGATCCAGAACACGAGTGCGAGCGGTCGATCGAACAGGTCGGCGAACGGCAACGCGGCGACTGCCGCGAACGCGCCGGCACCCAGCGGGATCGTCCCGTACGACGAGCCGAGCACGAGTCCGTTCGCGACCGACAGGTCGTCTGGCTCCACGAGGTCGGGAATCGACGAGTCGCGCGCCGGGAGGAAGACGAGGCTCGCAGCCTCGAGCACGACCGCGCAGACGTAGACCCACCACAGGGCCCGGACGAACGGCACGGACGCGATCACGACGGCGCGCAGCACATCCATGGCGAGCATCGTCCGCCGGCGGTCCCATCGTCGGACCGCCCGGGTCGCGAGCGGCCCTCCCAGCGCCGCGGGCAACAGTCGGAGGGTCAGGATCCCGCCGACGGCGGTTGGCGATCCGGTGAGCTCGAGGGCCAAGGCCATGAATGCGACGGTTCCCATCCAGTCGCCGAGCCCCGAGACCGCCTGGCCGGCGAGCAGCTCCCGAAACCCGGGTCGGCGGATCAGCGAGCGAACACTCATACGGCATCGCAATCGAAGACGAGGCGATGCGCATAGACCCGCCACGTTTTCCGGACCGCGGGTGCGCCGTTGCTCGTGACCCGCTTCACGAGCATCGGCAGTGCAACCGCGGCGCCGAAGATCGCACCACTGCCGCCGTCGACCAGTGCCAGCACGGGGATGAGCAGCGCCTGGCCGACGAACGCGCCGGCTCCCGACTGTCGCATCGCCCGCCCGATCAGCCACGGCCCGACGAGGACAGGGATGCCCGGCCATGCATTCACCGCGAGCGCACCCAACGCGGGTCCGATCCCGCGGCCGCCATGACCCCGCAGGAACGGCGACCAGTTGTGCCCTGCGATCGCGAGCCCCCCAGCCAATGCGGCGATGGTCGGGCGCCCAGTCCCCGCGAGCAGGGGTGCCGCGGCGCCCTTGGCGACATCGAAGATCCCGCCCACCACGAGCCAACGGAAGCCGGCGACGCGGTAGAGGGCGGTGCCGGAGACGGTGCCCGTGCCCTCATGACGCAGGTCGATGCCACGCATGCGCGTCGAGATGACATTCGCAACAGGGATGGAGCCCAGCGCGAATGCGAGGAGCAGGATCCCTGCCTCGGTCACGCCGTCATTCTGCCCGCCACCTCGCGCCGGGCGCGGACCCTCTTCGCGACGGTGCTACGCGCCGAGCGGCACGCTCAGCTGCGG
This sequence comes from Actinomycetes bacterium, assembly GCA_031418075.1. GTDB lineage: Bacteria > Actinomycetota > Acidimicrobiia > IMCC26256 > PALSA-555 > DASUAO01. The sequence continues at coordinate 2,968 of JANOWV010000273.1, read as the reverse complement.
ATTGAAGGCCTGCGAGAGCAGCCGCTCGACGGTCAGCACCGCCTGGCTCAGGGTGATGCGAGGGGTGGCGGGACACGGGATCGCGGATTCCGTCGCGGCCGGCGCGGGTTCGCCGGCATCCGTGACGATGAAGCGAGCACACACGCCGCGGATGACGCGACGCCCGGTGGAATCGGGCACGTAGCACACGACCCGGATCGCAGCTTCGCCGGCGGCGACTCCCTCGGGCACGATGACAGTCACGCCACCGGTCGCGGCGACGGTGCCGTCCGGTGCAAGGAGCTCGAGGCGGTACGCGCTCGACTGCTGGCATTCGGTCGTCCCCGCGGCATCGGTGCCGGAGAGTGTGTACGCGACATCGGTACCGGTCGATCCCGCACTCGGAACGACGGATGAGATCGAGATCGTCTCGGGTACGGCGGTCGCGGGCACCGCGAGCACGGTGGTCGCGCCGACGACGACAACGAGGACGAGCAGACGACGCACTGGATCTCCTTCGACCGGGGCGTCAAGTGTGGGGCTCCGGCATGGGGTCGAGTCAAACCGGAGCGATCACCGGGCTCCCGTGCGGGTCCTGCCTCCGGGCACCGGACTCCGGGTCGTGGACCTCGGGCAGGTAGCGTTCCGCGCCGTGGAGACAACCTTCGACTCTCGTCCGCCGCGCCGCGCCGCCCGCTGGGTGACGCTGGCGACACTCGTGCTCGTCGCGTCGGTCGCAGCGCCGATCTCCGTCGCGGGCGCCGCGACCCCGCCCCCCAAATGGGCGAAGGCGGTCTGCGGGGCCACGAGCGCTTGGGTGACCCAGGTGGCCAAGGCCGCTGATCTCGCCGCCGCGACCGTCCCGGAGTCCACCGCCACGGTGAAGAAGACCCTCGGCAAGCTGCTCTCGAGCACCGCGAAGAGCACCGCGGCGGTTCGCAAGAAGCTGGCGAAGGCGGGATCCCCGTCGGTCCCCGGGGGCAAGCTCATCGCGGCCACCGTGAAGGAAGGCTTCCGACAGGTCGAGAGCGGGGTCAAGCAGGCCAAGAAGAGCCTCGCCGGCACGTCGACTGCCGATCCGGCAACGTTCACGACGACCCTGCGCGGCGTGCAGGACGCCCTGGAGTCGGGACTCGAGGGCATCCAGGCGGCGTTCTCGGCCACCCGCGACGCAGACGCCGTGGCCCTGCTCGACGCGTTTGCGGCAACGTCGAGCTGCAGCTCCATCACGGGCTGACGGTCGTCGACGCCACCGAGGTCCCGGCAGCCGGCACCGTCGGGAGCCGCGGCGCGAGCCACTCGAAGACGCGTCGCCCTGCTTCCGGATCGAAGTGCACCCCGTCGTAGCGCAGCGTCTGGCCGTCGAGCGTGTTCGAATACGCACCTGACGGAGACACGAGCTCGTTGATGTCGATCACGGTCAGGTCCGGATCGGCCCGCCGTCGCGCGAACCGCTCGAGCAACGCGTTCCAATGGTCGATCCTGGCCGGGTCGTCCTCGGCCCAGTTGACATGCTGGCCGACCTGCTGCTGGCGCTGGTTGTAGGGCGCGGTGAGGAGGACGACCTTCGCGCCTCCGCTTCGGAGGATGTCCACGCCGCGACCGAGCTGGTCGAGAAGATACGTGTCGGACGCGCGACTCGCGAACGGCAGCGATCGACCGTCCACCTCGAGATCCGAGACGACGAAGACGTCGAACAGGATGATCGCGACCACAGGCGTCGTCTCGGCGACGTAGCCCTCCCACTGTGTCGGCCAGTCGTCGCAGGTCGCCTCCGTGTCGGTCCAAAGGTCACCCCGGAGCACCCGCGCTCGCTGCGCGAGTCCACAGGCGAGCTGACCACGGTTGAAGAACTCGATGCCGGCGGTGGACGCGCCGCGATCGAAGCCATCGCCCATCGTCTTGGCGACCGAGTCCCCCACGAGGAGGACCGGTGAGGGCAACGGCCCCGCGTTGACCGAGGTTGTGGGGGTGGTGACCTCAGCGGCGACCGTCGCGGGGGTCGTCCCGCGTACCGCGGGGATGAGGAGGAACACGACGACGAGCGCGACGCCCGCCACAGGAGCGGCCATCACCGCCCGTCGACCCGTGGGGAGCAACGTTCCCCGCCGGATAGGGAGCTCCAAGAGCTGATACGAGGCGACCGCGATCGCCAAGGTGACGACGAGCCGGACCGCGAGCAGGGCAGTGCCGGACAGTCCGGTGCGATCTTGCGTGATCGTGAGGAAGATCGGCCAATGCCACAGGTACAAGCCGTACGAGATCTTGCCGATCCCACGGAGCAGCCGCGGCGACAGCACCGCGCGTACGACGTTGCGGCGCGACTGGACGGCAGCGGCAATCACCGCGGCCGTCGCCACCGCGACCAGCAGATAGCCGCCGCGGTACATCCACGACGCCGAGTCGCGCACGGCGATCAGCATCACCAACACCACGAAGAGACCGACGAGTCCAGCGCGCACGAAGGCGACCGGCCGCACCGGCGTCCGGTTCGTGCGGACCCGCAACATCCACGCCGCCAGCGCCGCGCCGACGAGCAGCGCCTGGGCTCGAGTATCGGTGCCGTAGTAGATGCGTGAGGGATCCGAACCCGATCGGAACAGGACCGCCATCAGCAACGCGGACGCGGCCGCGGCGAGCGCGAACCCCCGTTGGAGTGACCCCAGCCGAGGTCGCCAACGCAGGACGAGCGCGACCAGGAACGGCCAGACGAGGTAGAACTGCTCCTCGATCGCCAACGACCACAGGTGCCGGAATGGTGATGGCACGCCGAACTGGTCGAAGTAGCCCTGGCCACTGAACACGAACCGCCAGTTCGCGACGTACCCCAACGACGCGAACGCGTCGCCGCGGATCGTTCCGAGCTGTTCCGGAGCTGCCACGAGCGCCGCGTAGAGCGCGATGCCGACGAACACCAGCGCGAGGGCGGGTAGCAGTCGGCGGGCTCGGCGCACCCAGAAGGCCGCCAGCGCGATCCGACCGGTGCGGC
>JANOWV010000272.1:0-5716 GCA_031418075.1 Actinomycetes bacterium | reverse complement strand
GTGAGGACATGCGAGCACCGTGACGGATGCCGCATGAAGCGAACGTGAAGACCGGCGTCCCCGGGCTGTGGCTCCCGGGGCCCGGCTCAGCGAGCCAACCTGTCGCCCCCCGACTTCCCCTGTGTCCACGGCCACGAGCCGTCGATCTCGACCTCGAGCGCGAAGCTCAGCACGATCCGGATCACCACGATGATCCCGAGGACGCCGACGCTCTCGAGCGTGGTGTCGACGATGATCGTGCGAATGATGTCGGCGATGATGAGCACCTCGAGGCCGAGCAGGATCGCCCGGCCGAGGTTGCGCCGCAGCTCCTGGTACCCGGACTCGTCGCGCATCGCCCGGAAGGCGAACCGTGCGAACGCTCCGAGGCCGCCCACGATCATGATCGCGGCGCCAGCGGCCTCGACGACCCGCACGAGCTCGCCGACGACGTCGTCGTAGCTCGTCGCGGCGAACAGCGGCACTACCAAGCCCCGGGGTAGTCGTCGTCGGGCCAGTACACGACGCCTTCGGCGCGCAGGCGCTCCTGCTCGGCCCCGTTCACGCCGAGGTCCTCGAGGATCTCCCGGCTGTGCTCCCCGATCCGCGGTGGCGGGCCCTGGATCAGGCCCGGCGTCTCCGAGAAGTGGACGAGCTCACCGAACTGGCGCATCCGGCCCATGGTCGGGTGCTCGTACTCGGCGATCATCCCGAGCCGCTCGAGGTCGGCGTCGTAGAGCCCGACCATGCCGTTCTGCACGTCGAGCGCGACCTCGTTGGCCACACCAGCGTCGTCGAGCATGTGGGACCACATCACCGCCGTCTTCGTCGCGAACGCCGCCTCCAGGTCGGGCTCCACCTCGGCGCGGGAGCGACCGTCGCCAGACACGCCCAGCGCGCCGCAGAAGACCGTGAAGTCGGCGTCGCTGATCGCGGCGACACACACCCACCCATCGCTCGTCTCGTAGAGCCGGTACCCCGGGTCGAACCCGCGCTGCAGTGCATCGACCTTCGGTCGCATGGCCGCGGTTCCGTCGGCGAGCAGCAGGGTGTCGGAGGCGAACAGAGCGCCGCCGTCCATGAGACTCGTCCAGAGCTCCTGACCCTCACCGGTGCGTTCACGGTGCACGAGCGCTTCGAGCACACCCACGATCGACAGAAGCGCGTTGGCGGCGTCGCACATGCCGTATCGGTAGTAGAGGGGTTCGTGGCCATGACGGACCGCGCCGAGCTCGTGCTCGATTCCCGACGACGCCTGGTAGAGCGGGTCGAGTCCCCCGAAGTGCGAGAGGGGACCCTCGAGTCCATACGCGTACGTGTTGCAGTACACGATGTCGTCGCGCACCGCCTTGCACGACGCGTAGTCGATCGCGAGACGGGATGCCGTGCCTTTCGTCATGTTGTGGTGCACGACGTCGGCGGTGGCGACCAGGCGCAGCGCGAGCTCGTGGCCCTCGGGCTTCTTGAGGTCGAGCGCGAGGTCGCGCTTGCCGCGTTGGCATCCGAAGAAGGGGGTCGCGGCCATGCGCATGCCGTCGCCGGTGACGGGTTCCACCTTCACGACGTCCATACCGAGGTCGCCGAGGATCATCGGGCCGAACGGACCCGCGAGGTACTGGCCGAAGTCGATGAGTCGGTACTTCCCGAGCGCACGGTGCTCGGGTTCGCCTTCCGGCAGACGGAGTCGGGCGCGGATGGGCGCGGTCTCGGGTGGCCGGGCCGGGGGGCTCGCCCCGTCGGTCCCTGTGACCGCTCCGAGCGCGTCAGCGGCGACGCCGACTTCGCCCCAGACGTCGGCATCGTGCTCGCCGACGCGGGGTTGCGGTCCCTGGATCGATCCGGGGGTGCCGAGCAGGTGGATCGGCACGCCGATCTGCGTGGTCGACCCGAGGTCGGGATCGTCGACCGTCGCGACCATCTGATTGGCGACGAGCTGGGGATGCCCGAACTGGTCCTCGGGCTCGACGATGGCCTCCGCGATGTGTCCGGCCTCGATGAGCTGGGCGATGAGGTCGGCGCGGTCCCACCGTTGGAACGCGCTGCCGCGTCGTTCGGTCATGAGATTGTGCTGCTGCAGCGGTAGGAGGCCCTTCAGCTCCTCGGCCGGAATTGGTTCGGTTCCCAGGATCTCGTCGAGTGTCTTCGTCGGCGTCATCCCGCTCATCACCGAGATGTGCACGTACGCGCGGTCTGCGCACTCGAAGATCATCCCTTGGTGGACGCCCGGCGGGTGGCTCTTGGCCATCATGGCGAAAACCGCTGCGTCGGCATGCTCGAGCGACTGCCAGATCTGCGTCGTGTAGAGCCAGACGCCTTGGAGCAGTGAGGTCTGCACGTGCTGGCCGCGACCCGTGGTCTCGCGCGCGAGCAACCCAGCGAGCACCCCAGTCGCGGCGAGGAAGACCGCGCCCATGCTCGGGAGCGGCAACGGGAGGAAGATCGGCCCCGGTCGCCACCCCGGCTGTTCCCATTGCATCCCCGATGCGGCCTGGACGAGCGCGTCGTATCCGGGGCGATCAGCGTTGCGGTGGCCGGCCGGGTACGCGGGGACGGAGCCGAGCACGAGGCGCGGATTCACGGTGTGGAGCGCGTCCCAGCCCACGCCGAGACGATCGAGGACCCCAGGGCGGAACGACTCGACGACCACATCGGCCGTGGCGGCGAGGTCGAGGAATGCCGCCCTGCCTGCGTCCGAGGCGAGGTCGCAACGCACCGACCGACGGGACCGCGTCCAGACCTTGTAGCCGTTGTAGCCCCGAAACGGGTCCCCGCCGGGCGGCTCGACCTTGATCACGTCGGCGCCCTGTTCGGCCAAGAGCAGGACTGCGGGTGGGCCGGCGGATCCCCAGGTGAGGTCGAGGATCCTGATCCCGTCGAGCGCTCCCGCCACACATCCCCCTTGGTGCTGTCTGCATCTGGTGTCGGGGCATCCTCGCGCGGACCTGACGGACATGTCAGGAGCTGCTCCGAAGCCGCCTGGAGCCCCACTCCGTAACGCATCTACGGGGCGCATCGAGCGGGGGCACCAATTGGCGCATCAATTCGGGTGCATCAATCTGGGCCCAGAGACCAGGGACATCTCAGGTCGACCCGATTTCGGGGCGATAACCCCAGGGTGCACGGACCCGCGGCATCGCCGCCGCCCGAACCTGTCGTGTCCCGGCCCGAACCGGTACGCCGCGACCCGGCCCGGGTGGGTTCGTGGGCGCTCCTCGTGCTGGGGGCGGGGCTGGCGCTCCTCGGCGCAGCCCTGCTGCAGCTCGATCTCGCGGGCGCCGACCACCTTGCTCCGACCCGGATCCCGCTGATCCTCCTCGGGCTGCTGTTCCTCGCGGCCGAGACGTTCGTGATCGACGTCGAGCTGCGACGCGAGGTCCACAGCATCTCGCTCAGCGAGGTGCCACTCGTCCTCGGGCTCTTCTTCGCGACCCCTGCGGTGCTGATCGTGGCGCGGCTCTGCGGTTCCGGCGGTGGGCTGCTGGCGCACTCGCGGCGCCTCGGCACCAAGTTCTGGGTGAACCTCGCGAGCTTCTTCGCCGAGACCGTGGTGGCGATCGTGGTCTTCACGACGGTGCTCGGCCATGCCGATGCGATCGGCGCGAAGGGTTGGGTCGCGGCCGTTGCCGCGGTCATCGCGAGCGACGTCGTCGCCGCGACCACGGTGACGCTCGCAGTCCGGATCAGTTCGGGTGGCTTGCCAGTCGACAGTTGGTGGGCCGTGCTCGCCGGGCTTGCCGCGGCGCTGGCCAACACGAGCGTCGCGTTGGTCGCAGTCATCGTCGTCTGGTACGAGCCGACGGCGTCGTGGCTGCTGGTGGTGGTGGCGGTCGTGGTCTTCACTGCGTACCGCGGGTACGAGTCGCTGCGGGTCCGGTACCAGAGCCTCGAGACCCTGCAGGGGTTCACCCGGGTCGTCGGCCGCGACCTCGAGATCGACTCCGTGATGTCGGCGGTGCTCCGCGAGGCGCGCGAGCTGACGCGCTGTGAGCGAGCCGAGCTGACCATGATCGAGCAAGAGGAGGGACGGGGCGGCGTCCGCGTCATCGATGACGAGCTCACCGGGCGCGAAGTTCTGCCGCTCGGCGCGGTCGACTCGACCGATCTGCTCTGGGCCCGACTCGTCAGCGGCGACCGCTCGTTCATCGCGACGCAGGATTCTGGTGATGCCCGGCTGGTCGCCAACCTCCTCGAGCGGGGGATCCGCAACGCGATGATCGCCCCGCTGCACGGCGACGGCGGCATCGTCGGCATGCTCGTCGTGGCGAATCGGCTCACGGAGCACGCGACGTTCGACGCCGAACAGCTCCGGATCTTCGAGACGCTCGCGAACCACGCAAGCGTCTCGCTCGAGAATGGTCGCCTCGTCGACGAGCTGCGCCAGGAAGCAGCGGTCAGGGAGCACCAGTCCTTGCACGACCAGCTCACCGAGCTGCCGAACCGAGCGTTCTTCCTCCGCGCACTGCGACGGGAGCTGGTGGCCGAGCCGCAGACGGGTATCACGGCTGTGATGCTCATGGACCTCGACCACTTCAAGGAAGTGAACGACACGCTCGGTCATCACGAGGGCGACCAGGTCCTGACCGAGATCGCCAGCCGCCTGCTGGAGCGGGTCCGAGCCGGGGATGTGGTGGCCCGTCTCGGGGGCGACGAATTCGCGGTGATGTTGCCGAACGTGGCGAGCGAGACGGTGGCGATCGATCGGGCGCGGGAGATCCACGACGCCGTGTGTCAGCCCATCACCGTCGGCGGGATCGAGCTGGCCGTCGGGATCAGCATCGGGCTGTCGTTCGCGCCGGAGCATGGCAATGACGCAACGCAGCTCCTCCAACGCGCCGACATCGCGATGTACGTCTCGAAGGCGGAGCGGTCTGGGCACCACGTCTACTCGCCGGAGACCGACAGCCATTCGCGCGCCCGTCTCGCGCTCGCCGGAGAGCTGCGAGATGCGATCGAGGACGGACAGCTCGTCGTGCACTACCAGCCCATCGCGAATCTCCGGACGGGCGAGGTCGAGAACGTCGAAGCCCTCGTGCGCTGGCAGCACCCCGAACGCGGGCTGCTCTTCCCGGATACGTTCATCCCTGCCGCTGAGCACGGGAACATGACCTGGGCGCTGGCGCGCGCGGTGTTGCGCGAGGCGATCATGACTCGGCGCTCCTGGGCTGCCCGCGGGATCGACCTCGGACTTTCCGTGAACCTCTCGGCGCGAGACCTGCTCGACCAACGCCTGTGCGACGAGATCGCGGGCTACGTCGAGTCGGGCACCCTCGCGGTGGGGAGGCTCACGCTCGAGATCACGGAGAGCCAGATCATGGCCGACCCGGAGCGGATCGCTCCCGGGCTCGAGCGGCTCCGGGATCTCGGCGTCATGGTCTCCATCGACGACTTCGGAACGGGCTACTCGTCGCTGTCGTCGCTGCGCCGACTGCCGATCCACGAGATCAAGATCGACAAGTCGTTCGTGCTCGGCATGTGCGACGACGAGAACGACGCCGTGATCGTCCGCTCCACCGCCGATCTCGGGCGCAACCTCGGGCTTCGCGTGGTGGCCGAGGGCGTCGAGGATGCAACGTCCTGGTGGGCATTGCACGACCTCGGCTGCGAGATGGCCCAGGGCTACTTCTTGAGCCGACCGCTGGCCGCGGCCGACCTGCTGACGTGGCTGGACGAGTGGATGCCCCCGACCCGCTTCACCCCGGCGGACCTGCGCATCGTGAGCTCCGCAGGCTGACCGACG
>JANOWV010000271.1:0-12083 GCA_031418075.1 Actinomycetes bacterium | reverse complement strand
CGTCGGCGCCCCAGTCGGCGAGCACGCCACCCGCGGCCGGGCCGGCGACCCACACGCCGAGCTCGACGATCTTGATGCCCTCCAGGGGCCCGGCACCCTGCGCGTTGCTCATCGGGTTCCTTTCTCTACGTGTCCGGCCGCTGAGTCCCAGCCGAGCACGCGCGCGGCATTGGCCCCGAGGATCGCTGTCTTCGCGTCGTCGGTGAGATCGGCGCGGTCGGTGATGTGCGCGACCGACCCGGGGAACTCGGCGTCCCAGTGCGGGTAGTCCGACGCGTATGCCACCACGTGGTTGCCGAGACGCTCGACCGCGTACGCGATCCCGTGTTCCTCGGGCTCACACGTCACCACGACTCGCCCGTCGTCGGCGTACTCGCTCGGTGGCCGGGTGATCGTCGGCATCTCGCCGGGCCGCTTCTCGTAGTGCTCGTCGAGGCGCTCGAGGAACGAGGGCACGAACCCGCAGCCCGCTTCGAGGAACGCGACCCGCAGGTTCGGGTGCCGTTCCATCACACCCCCGGCCAGGATCGCGGTGAGCCCGAGCATGATGTCCATCGGGAACGCGGCGGCATGTGCCATCGCGTACTGGTCGACGAACCGGTCGATCGCGAGGCCGGTCCCGCCGGCGTGCACGCCGATCGGCACCCCCAGGCGTTCGGCGGTGGCGAAGATCGGGTCGAGCGACTCGTCATCGAGGTTGCGCCCGAGCACGGAACCGGGGAGGGGGATCGTGGCCACGGCGTGCTCGTTGACCGTGCGCTCGATCTCAGCAACCGAGTTGGGGATCGAGCGGAGCGGCAGCGCGCACGTGGGGGAGAGGCGCGTCGGGTCGGTCGCGCAGTACGCCGCGAGCCAGTCGTTGAATGCCCGGGCGACGGCGATGCCGAGGTCGAGGTCGGCGATGGACCAGATCCCCATCGCGAAGGTGCCGTAGAGGACGGCGCGGTCGATTCCCTCGGTGTCCATGTCGGCGAGTCGCGCAACCGGGTCGACGCCGCCGGGGCGATGCAGCGATGCTTCTCGGAATCCTTCGGGTGCCCAGGCGCCCGGTCCGGTACCACTCGGCATCATGCGGTCCTCGACGCGGTAGCGCGTGGTGCCGCGCTCGTCCTCCACGATCCGCGGCCGACGGTCGAGGAACGCCGGGTCGAGGAACTCCTCCCAGCAATCGTCGGGCTCCCACACGTGGCCGTCGAGATCGATGACCTGTCTTCCATCGTCGTGGGGAGGCGCACCGACTTCGGAAGGTTGGTCCGCTGCGCCGTCGTCATGGGGAGGCCTGGGCACGGGGGGAGTGTACGGCGCTCCTACGATCGGCGGCATCGACGTCCTCATGGTCTGCACCGGGAACATCTGTCGCTCGCCGATGGCCGAGCTGCTGCTGCGCGAGCACCTGGTTGCGCGCGGCGCGGAGGCGAAGGTCCGCTCGGCCGGCACGCTCGCCTGGCACGGATCCGCGACAACCGAAGCCGTCGAGGTGATGGGCGCACGTGGGCTCGACCTCGATGCGCACCGGAGCCAGGAGCTCACGTCGGCGCTCGTCACCGACGCGGACCTGATCGTCGGGATGACACGCAACCACGTCTGGGGCGTGACCGCCCACGAGTCGGGCGCGGAGGCGCGGGCGTTCGTGATCGGCGAGCTGGTGCGGCTCGGCCCCGTCGTCGGTCCGCGCGTCGACGGGGAGTCGGTGCGGGACTGGGCGGCCAAGGTCGCCGAGCGACGTGGTGACGGACCGATCGGCCGTGCCGGCGACGATGTCGCGGATCCATACGGGGAGCCGCTCTCGTTCTACGAGGCGACCGCGGCGCGCCTCGACCGGGACCTCGGGGTGGTGGCGGCGCTCCTCGTCCCCTGATCCGCATTGGAACGCGTTCTCGCGGCGTGCGAGCATGCGGCCCATGGACATTGGGGGCAAGGTCGCAGTCGTCACAGGTGCGGGATCGGGGATCGGTCGGGCCACCGCATTGGCCTTCGCTCGAGAGGGCGCGAGCGTCGTCGTTGCCGATATCGACGACATCGGCGGGAACGAGACGGTCGGCCAGATCCACGATGCCGGAGGGACCGCGACGTATGTGCGGACCGACGTCACCGAGCCCCGTTCGGTCGAGGCGCTCATCGCTGCGGCGGAAGCCGAGTACGGCGGGCTCGACATCATCTTCAACAACGCGGGGCTCGTCTCCGGCGAGCCGGCGTGGCCCGACATCACGTCCGAGACGCTGCTGCGCGTCATGAACGTGAACCTCGGCGGCGTCGTGCTCGGTACGCAGCTCGCGATCCCGGCGCTTCGTCGCCGGGGCGGCGGCGCGATCGTGAACACCGCGTCGATGGCTGCGTTGTTCCCGATGGTGCAGGTCCCGATCTATTCCGCGACGAAAGCTGCGGTCGCGATGTTCACGCGCGCGTGCGCGCCGATGGCCGACGAGGGGATCCGTGTGAACGCGGTCCTCCCCGGTCTGGTCGACACGCCGCTGTTGCCGAAGTCGGGCGACGGCGAGCGCTGGGCCGACTGGGCAGTGAGTGCGAAGGACGCGATGGGCCTGCTGGCACCCGAGGACATCGCTTCGGTCGTGCTCGAGCTGGTGCGCGACGACGCGGTGGGCGAAGAGCGCATCGTCGGCCCGCTGCCCCCCATTGGTGACTCGGCCGTCGGTCAGGGGACCTGATCGTGGTCACTGCGAACGCCGAGACGCTCACGGCGAACCAGGTCGCGCGGCGCACACGCGTCATCGACGCTGCGCTCGAGCTTGCGTCCGAGGGGGGGTACGACGCGGTGCAGATGCGCGACGTCGCCGGACGCGCCCAGGTCGCGCTCGGGACGATCTACCGGTACTTCTCGTCGAAGGACCACCTGCTCGCGGCGTGCCAGGTGGAGCTGTGGCAGGCCCAGGCCGAGAGCCTCCAGACCCGGCCGCCGAAGGGAGACACTCCCGCGGAACGGGTCGCGTCCCTGCTGACGCGCTCGATGCGCGGGGCCGAGACCGAGCCGCAGCGCACCGCCGCGCTCGTGACCGCGTCCGCGTCGCCCGACCCGGCGGTGCGGGACTGCCAGGCCGAGATGATGGCGATCATGGACGATGTGCTGCTCGCGGCCATGGACGGCGAGGGTGAGATCGAGGCCACGCGTGCCCGTGAGATCGCGGTGACCCTGCGCCAAGTCTGGTTCGCCTGGCTGCTCGGCTGGGTGAACGGCTGGAACGATGCGGCCACTGTGGGCAACCAGCTCGAGACCGCGACCCGACTTCTCCTGGACTGAGGCTGCTCCCGGAGTGAGGCTGCTCCCGGACGAGGCTGCTCCTCGACGGACGCCAGCATTTGTTCTCGCGAATTGGAATGTGTTCTACTTCCGCGGTGCCTGAGCCCCGAACTTCCACCCACACGATCGAGTTCCCGTACACCCGGACCCTGGGTCCCGTCTACGGGGCCTTCCTCACCGGCATGCGCGACGGCCGCATCCTCGGGATGCCGAAGGCCGACGGCACGGTGCTCTGCCCGCCCACCGAGTGGGACCCCGACACCGGCGCCGCGCTCGCCGGCGACCTCGTCGAGGTCGGTCCGGGTGGCGAGGTCACGACGTGGGCGTGGGTCACCGAGCCCACCCGCAAGCACCCGCTCGACCACCCGTTCGCGTTCGCGCTGATCCGCCTCGACGGCGCTTCGACGGCGCTGCTGCATGCCGTCGACGCCGGCTCGATCGACGCGATGCGCACCGGCATGCGCGTCGTACCGCGCTGGAAGGACGAGCGCATGGGACTGATCACCGACCTGGAGGCCTTCGTGCCGGAGCCCGACGCTGGAGGCGGCTCATGAGCGAGAAGACCGACGTGGTCGACCCGAACGCCTCGCCGGTTGGGGCAGTGGTCGGGATGGACTACTTCATGAGCCTCACGTTCGAGGAGAAGATCTGCCCGGTCGTCCTGCGCTTCGCGGGCGAGCTGATGGAAGGGCGGATCACCGGGCACAAGTGCCCGCAGTGCGCGCTGGTCTACGTGCCGCCGCGCGGGTACTGCCCGATCTGTGTCGTCCAGACGACCGATGCCGACGAGATCGTCGCCGCGGATCGTGGGGTCGTCACCAACTACACGGTCGTCACCCCGGTCGCGTACTACGGCCAGGAGGCCACCGAGCCGTTCGCCAAAGTCTCGGTCTCCCTCGACGGAGGTGGGTCGCTCAGTCTCCAGGACGTGCTCGACCTCCCCGCCAACGAGGTCAGGGTCGGCATGCGCGTCGAGGCGGTGTGGGCGCCGCCCGGCGAACGCAGCATCGACGACATCGGGAACCGTTGGGGGAGTGGTGAAGGCGTGATTCGGGGCTGGCATCTGACCGGTGAACCCGACGTCGCGCGCGAAGACCTCCCGAAGCAGGGGGGCTTCTGATGTCGAAAGGAAGCAACGCCGAGACCGATCTCGCGATCATCGGCTACGCGCAGACACCGTCGTGGCGTTCTGCCGATCTCACCGAGCCGCAGTTCCTCTTCCCGGTGATCAGTGAGGCCATCGAGCGGGCGGGGATCGACCGACGCGACCTCGGCTTCACCTGCGCGGGCTCGTGCGACTACCTCTCGGGGCAGACGTTCGCGTTCGTGATGAACCTCGAGGCCGTCGGCGCGTGGCCGCCGATCTCCGAGAGCCATGTCGAGATGGACGGCGCCTGGGCGCTCTACGAGGCGTGGGTTCGCCTCCAGCACGGCGACATCGACACCGCGCTCGTGTTCGGGTCCGGAAAGTCGTCGCCGGGAGTTCCGGCGGAGATCTACCCGATCCAGATGGACCCGTACACGATCGCGCCGCTCGGTGCCGACCCCGTGTCGCTCGCCGGGCTCCAGGCCCGGGCGATGCTCGACGCGGGAATCGCGACCGAACGGGACTTCGCTGAAGTCGCGGCGCGGAGTCGCCGGTCTGCGATCGGCAACCCGTACGCCCAGGTGAGCGGTGACTTCGATGTCGACGCGCTGCTCGCCGAGCCATACCTCACCGCACCGCTCCGTCGCCACGACCTCCCGCCGATCTCCGACGGCGCGACCGCGGTCGTGCTCGCCACCGCCGAGAAGGCCAAGGAGGTGTGCGAGCGGCCGGTGTGGATCCGCGGCATCGACCACCGCATCGAGGCGCACCAGCCCGGGATGCGCGACCTCACGACGTCGTCCTCGACTCGACTGGCCGGCGAGAAGGCCGGCGTGGGCAATGCGCCGGTCGACGTGGCCGAGCTGTGCGCGTCGTTCAGCCCTCAGGAGCTGCTGCTGCGCGACGCCCTCGGGCTCGGCGACGAGGTCGAGATCAACCCGTCGGGTGGGGCGCTCGCCGCGAACCCGATGATGGCCGTGGGACTCTCACGCATCGTCGAGGCGGCCCGCCAGATCGCGGAGCACGGCAAACACCGAGCGGTCGCCCACGCGACGTCGGGCCAGTGCCTGCAGCAGAACCTCGTCTGCGTGTTGGAAGGCGACTGATGCAGTCTCGACAGCAGCAGCAACGACCAGCGGATCGGGAAGGTCGGTACTCATGAGCGCCGAACGTTGTGCCATCGTCGGCATCGGCCAGACGAAGCACAAGAAGCAGCGCGACGACGTGTCGCTCCCGGGGCTCGTACGCGAGGCCGCCCAGCGTGCGCTCGACGATGCCGAGCTCGACTGGACCGACATCGACGCAGTCGTGCTCGGCAAGGCACCCGACCCGTTCGAGGGCGTGATGATGCCCGAGCTGAGCATGGCCGACGCACTCGGCGCGGTGGGCAAGCCGATGATGCGCGTACACACCGCGGGCAGCGTCGGCGGCTCGACTGCGATCGTGGCGAGTCACCTCGTCGAGATGGGTATCCACGACCGGGTGCTGACCGTCGCGTACGAGAAGCAGGCCGAAGGCAACGCGCAGTGGGGTCTCGCCGGGGGCAAGTCCGGCGGCATGGGTGCGGGTGGCATCTTCGCCCCGTGGATGCGCTCCTACATCCAGCAGTCGGGTGCGCCCGAGGACATCGGCTGGAAGGTCGCGGTCAAGGACCGCCAGAACGGGTGCAAGAACCCGTACGCGCACCTGCAGCTGAAGGACATCTCGGTGGAGAAGGTGCGGGAGTCCCCGATGCTCTGGGACCCGATCCACTTCCTGGAGTCGTGCCCGTCGTCGGATGGCGCCTGCGCGATGGTGCTCACGAACGAGGCTGGCGCGAAGAAGGCGTCGAAGCCGCCGGCGTGGGTGCTCGCCTCCGCGATGCGCAGCGAGCTCGGTCAGTTCCCTGGGCGTGACACGGTCCGCCCGCAGGCCGGGGTCGAGTGTGCCGAGCAGCTGTACGCGACCGCCGGGATCACGAACCCGCGTGACCAGATCGACGTAGCCGAGATCTACGTCCCGTTCTCCTGGTACGAGCCGATGTGGCTCGAGGGCCACAACATCGCCGCCGTCGGCGACGGCTGGCGGATGACCGAGAGCGGTGCGACCGCGATCGACGGCGACTTCCCGGTCAACGCGTCGGGCGGCGTGCTGTCGTCCAACCCGATCGGCGCGTCGGGAATGCTCCGCTTCGCCGAGGCTGCGCTGCAGGTACGAGGCGAGGCCGGTGAGCACCAGGTCGACGGCGCGACCGTCGGGCTCGGCCACGCCTATGGCGGTGCCGCGCAGTACTTCGCGATGTGGCTCGTCGGGTCGACCCCCGACGCCATCGCCGCGAAGCGATGATCCCGGCTCTTCCGGCCTCTTTGCGCTCACCGTCACCGCCGCAGTCGGCGGCTGTGCGTTGAGCCAGCAGACTGTCGAGGCCACAGAGGCCTCGGACATCGAGTTGCTCCGCGGACAGATCCGTGCGTGGCTCGAGGCGAACGCCTCGCGCCGTCGTCACGACACGAGCGAGTTCAAGAAACGCGTCGCCGCAACCTCGCAGTCGTTCGAGGACGAGGTCGCGCATGTCGCCACCTGCCGGGAGTGGCAGCGCAAGATCTACGACGCCGGCTTCGCGGGGCTCGCCGTCCCCGAGGAGTACGGCGGGCAGGGTCGCACGGCGGCGCATCAGCGGGTGTTCCAGCAGGAAGCTGCCCGCTACGAGATCGACACCGGCGTGTTCTCGGTCGGACTGGCCATGGTCGTGCCGACGCTGCTCGCCTACGGCACCGAGGAGCAGAAGCGTGAGCAGATCCCCCTGCTGCTCACCGGCGAGCGGGTGTGGTGCCAGCTGTTCAGCGAACCCGGCGCCGGCTCCGACCTCGCGGGTCTCACCACGCGCGCGGATCGCGACGGGGAAGCGTTCGTCGTCAACGGCCAGAAGGTGTGGAACTCGTTCGCGCACGTGAGCGACTGGGGCATCCTGCTCGCCCGCACCGACTGGGAAGTGCCGAAGCATCGCGGCATCACCTACTTCCTCGTCGACATGCGCACCGAAGGGGTGGAGACGCGGCCGCTGCGGCAGATCACCGGGGTCGCGCACTTCAACGAGACCTTCCTCACCGACGTGCACATCCCGATCGAGAACGTCGTCGGCGAGGTGAACGGTGGCTGGGGTGTCGCGCACACGACGCTCACGGCCGAGCGCCTGCTCATCGGTGGGGGCATGGGTCTCGGGTTCCGCGACTATGTCGAGCTCGCCAAGCACTACGAGCGCAACGGCGACCACGACGTCCGTCAGCGGCTCGCGAGCGCGTACACACGTTTTGAGGTGCTGCGGTGGCTCGGTGAGCGAAGCCGCGCGGCGGCGAAGGCGGGCAAGCCGCCGGGGGCGGAGAGCTCGGTCGCGAAGCTCTTGATCTCCCAGCACGTCGCCGAGAACGGCAACCTCGCGCTCGCGATCGAGGGTGCGGGCTCGATGCTCTACGCCGACGACGCGTTCGAGCACGGGTTCTGGCAGCAGCAGTTCCTGGGCCAATGGGGGATCCGCATCGGTGGCGGCACCGAGCAGGTGCAGCGCAACATCCTCGGTGAACGGGTGCTCGGACTCCCGGCGGAGTCCCGACCCGACAAGACCGAGCCGTTCCGCGACATCCCGAAGAACGCCTGATCGCGGTCTTCCTTACGCGAGTCCGCCGGCAGGCCAGCCGCGGTCGCGCAGCTCGTCGAGGACCTCGCGGGCGTCGCCAGGCCAGAACACGACATCCGGGCGCGCGTCGCCGAATGTGATCCCCATCCCCAGCTCGCTGGGTCGGACACCCACCGTCGTCACGTGGTCGCGCTCGATGACGACGTCGTCGAACGGTCCGCCCGGTCGGCACCGGAGGGTGACGTGCGTGGAGCGCACCGAGAGCTCGACCGTGGACCAGGTCGCCTTCACGTCGCCGACGGTTGCACCACCGCGTGCCACGAAGGGCCGTTCGCCGTCGAACCGGTGCACGTCGCGTCGGCCTTTGCCATGGCCTTGGTTCCCGCGGGTGGTGGATCGCGTGAGTCGGGACGCCCAGGAGCGGGCGTTGGTCAGCACGCTCTCCGTCATGGTCACGCCGGTGGTATCGGCGCCCGGTTCCGGCTCCTGAAGGCCGGCTGCGCCGGGGCCGATGCCGTGGCTGTGGCGGGCCTGCGCTGGGCTTGCGACCGCGTCTCCGGGCTGGCGTCGGCCCTACGCTGCGGCCGATGGAGGCGGGGGAAGCAGCAGCGGCAGTCACGGCAGCAGCAGCCGGGGGAGCCGGGGGAGCCGGGGGACGCGATGCCTTGGCCGGCCTCCGGGTGCTGGAGCTCGGCCGCGGGACCGGCCTCGGCCGCGGAACCGGGAGCGGGGTATCAGGAGCCGGCGTCGGCCAGGCCGCGGCATACGCCGGGCGGCTGCTGGCCGATCTCGGTGCCGACGTCTGCACGGTCGAGTCCCCTTCCGGCGATCCGCTCCGACGCGAGCCCGGCCGATTCGCCTACCTCCACGGTGGGAAACGCAGCGTGGCCCTGGACCTCGACCCCGATGCCCCCCGAGGCGAGGCCGGGCGCGCGTGGGTGGTGGAGGCGGTCGCCAACGCCGACGTGGTCATCGAGTCGCTCGGCGCCGGTGGGCTCGAACGGCTCGGCCTCGGCCCCGACGTGCTCGCCGCCGCGCGTCCCATCCTCTCTTCTGTATTGGCACAGCCGATGCCGATCCCGATGCCGGTGCGGCCGCCGTTGGCAGTGGTGCGGATCTCCGACTTCGGGCAATCGGGGCCGCTTGCCGGCGTCCCGACCACGGGGCTCACGCTCCAGGCCGCCGGCGGGTGGGTGAGCGCGCATGGGCTCGTGGGCCGTTCGCCGGTGCAGGTCGGCGGCGCGATCCACGAATACACGGCGGGCACCTTCGCCGCGGCGGCCGCCCTCACGGCGGTACGTGCGGCGCGCCGTGGTTCAGCGGTGGCCCATGCGCCGGTGATCGCCGATCTGTCGGTCCAGGAATGCCTCGTCGGCACGCTCGCCTACCCGAACCTCGTGCTCGACGACATGCTCGGCGCCGGCCTGCCACCACCGACTGCTCGCCATTTTCCACTGCCGGGGATCGTGCGGTGCCGCGACGGCTGGGTCGGCATCAACGCGCTCACCGGTCAGCACTTCCTCGATGCGTGCGTGATGCTCGAGGTGGAGGACCTCGGTCCCCGCCAGCAGGAGCTCGCGAACGGTGGCCCCCTGCTGGAGGAGTTCTTCGCCCGGATCCAGCCGTGGCTCGACGCACGCGACGCGCAGGACATCGTCGAGCTGAGCCAGGCGTTCCGCGTCCCCGCAGCACCTGTCGGCGACGGCGAGATGATGCTCGAGTACGCGCAGTTCCAACAGCGGCCGTTCTTCCTGCAGGTGTCGGCAGACGAGCTCGGCCGTTCGGCAGGCGAACCCGAGTCGCCGGACATCACGTTGCCAGGACCGCCCTACCGCCTCGGCGCGACCCCGGCCCGTCGCCACGGTCCCGCGCCCACCCTGGCTGCCGAACTTTCTGCCGAACTTTCTGCCGATCTTTCTGCCGATCTTTCTGCCGCCTCGTCGGACGCGACTGGCGTCGACGACGTAGCCGCCGCTGACGCTGCGGAGTTCCTGCCTGACGCGAGCTCCCGTGCGGGCGAGGCCGCTCCCGTCACCGCCGACGGCCTGCTGCCGTTCGCCGGGTTGCGGGTGCTGGACCTCGGCACGTTCTGGGCCGGGCCGTACTGCACGATGTACCTGGGCGCGTTCGGGGCCGAGGTGATCAAGGTCGAGTCGATCCGTCGTCCCGACGGTTTCCGCTTCTCGGGCGCACTGCCGGAGATGGGGGAGGACTGGTACGAGCGGGGCGGCATCTTCGCGGCCACCAACCTCAACAAGCGGGAAGTGACGCTCGAGCTGTCGACCGGTGCTGGTCGCGACCTCTTCCTCCGACTGCTCGAAGATGCCGACATCGTGCTCGAGAACTTCTCGGCCCGGGTCGTCGAGCAATTCGACCTCGGCTACGACGCGCTCCGGGCGGTGAAGCCCGACGTGATCATGGTGCGGATGCCCGGCTTCGGGCTCGAGGGCCCGTGGCGCGACTACGTCGGTTGGGCGATGGTGATCGAGCAGGCGACCGGCATGGCCGCGATGACCGGCCCACCCGAACGTCCGATGCACCCCGGCGGCCTCGCCGACCCGGTGATCGGCATGCATGCAGCCGTTGCCGTGCAGGCGGCGATCGCGCACCGGGACCGCACCGGCGAGGGCCAGATGATCGAAGTCGCCCAGCTCGAGACCGGCGCGAACCTCACCGCCGAGCTGCTGCTCACGGCCGGCCTACCGCTCGCGGCCGAGCTGCAGTTCGCCGCCGAGCTGCCGCTCACGGCCGGTGCTCCGGCCGCTCCTGTCGACGGTGGGGCGGCCGGCGTGCAGCAGCCGCGGCTGGGCAACCGCCATGCGGAATGGGCGCCGCAGGGGGTGTATCCGTGTCGGGCCGACACGCCGATCCCGGAGCTCGTGGCATTGAGCATCGTCGACGACGAGCAGTGGCGCGCGTTGGCTGTGGCGATGAACCGTCAGGATTGGCTCGCCGACCCCGCACTCGCGACCTCGGCCGGACGCCGGGACGTGCATGACGCACTCGATGAGGGCATCGCCGCCTGGATGACCGAACGCACGCCGGATGAGGTGGTCGCGACACTGCGCCCGTTGGGCATCGCGGTCGCACCGATCTTGGCGGTACCGCGGATGTACTCCGACCCGCAGCTCGTCGCCCGCGGCTACTACCAGGAGCTGTCCCACGCTCGGACGGGCGAGCGACGGTATCCCGGCTGGCCGGTGCAGTTCTCGTTCGCCGAGCAGCACCACCGATTCGGATCGCCGACGCTCGGTGAGCACAACCGGGAGATCCTCGGCGAACTCCTCGGCCTCGCGGAGGAGGAGATCGAAGCGCTCGAACGCGACGGCGTCATCGGCGATCGGATGCAGATCCCGTGAAGCTGCGCTTCGACGAGATCGCCCGTCGGATCGAAAGCCTTCCGTCACCGACGGTGAGTCGCGTGATCGCGATCGACGGTCCGGGCGGGGCAGGCAAGTCGACGCTCGCCGGGCGACTGGCGGGCGCGTTCGACGACGCATCGATCGTGCACACCGACGACTTTGCGAGCTGGGACGAGCCGCTGGACTGGTGGCCACGGTTCCTCGACGAGGCATTGGAACCACTGGCCGCGGGGCGAGACGCGCGGTACCGACGGTACGACTGGGAACAGCACGCGATGGGGGACTGGGTGGACACGGCTGCGGCCCCCGTCGTGATCGTGGAAGGCGTGTCGTCGAGCCGGCGAGCCTTCCGGCCGTACCTCACCTTCGCCATCTGGGTCGAGACACCGCGGTCGCTTCGCCTCGATCGGGGTCTCGAGCGCGACGGGCATGACCTGCGTTCGCTGTGGGAAGCGTGGATCGTCGCCGAGGATGGCTTCTTCGCCGAGGAATCCGTGGACTGCTCGGCCGATCTCGTCGTCGCGGGCGCGCCGACGCTTCCGCACGATCCCGCGACCGAGTGCATCGTGCTCCGCGAGGGTCCTGCCTGAAGGCGCGTGATCCAGCCGGCGGCTTGTGGCGGCGGTGCTGACAACAGCGTCCGCGTGCTGTTCCGAGAGGAGGTACCCGTCGCTCGTGCGGCGGCGGTGCGGCGGCGGTGTGCTGCTGGCGGCCTCCGTGGAGTGTTCCGAGCGGGCGCTCCCGTTGCCGGGCGTCCGGGGGTAC
>JANOWV010000270.1:0-4349 GCA_031418075.1 Actinomycetes bacterium | reverse complement strand
CGCGATGCCGAGCAGCGTGTCGGAGTACGCCAGGGTCGTCTTCTGCGGGGAGAAGATGTTGGCGTCGTAGACGCTCTTCCCGTGCGTGACGGCGTACTGCACCCAGTCGAGCGTCCACGCCTGGAACAGCGTGTCCTTCAGGTCGCGGGCGCGGGTCTGGAGGTGCAGCGCGAGCGGCCACGTGAACGCGATTGCGGCAACCAGTGACCCTGCCGCGACAAGCGCCGCCTCGTTGACGCGCGCGCGGCGGTCAGTCATGGAGCAACCAACGCTCGCTCATGGAGCGACCAACGCTTGCTCATGGAACAGGTGGTTCCTTGCCGATGCGCTCGTACGCCTCGGCGGGGATGGCGGAGGTGTCCTTGTAGATGTGATGGATGCACGGCTCGCCCGGTCGCTCCGGCGGGTACTCGATGCTCGTGGGCGCCGATCCCCATTCGACCGGTTGGATCTCGTTGTTCACCGAGCAGTGGGCGCAGTACACCCAGAGCGCGTCTCGATCGAAGGTCTGGCCCGAACGCTCGCGCAGTGTGAGGTACGCGTGCTCGCCCTCGTACCGGCCGTCGTCGATGAGCTTGCCGCCGCTCCCACAGCGGAACGACAGGACGATCTTCTCGTCGTCCTCGTCGACGTCGACTTCCCCCATGTTGCCGAGCATCGCCCGTGCGATGACCTTGGCTCGCGCCGCGGCCGGGAGGTCGTCCCAGTTCGTCCCGGTGTCGCGTCGCGGGGCGACGAACTCGTCGCCCGTCTTGCGCAGCGCCCGCTCGACAGCTTCTTCACCGAGCTCCTCACCGATGAAGGTGAGCAACGTGGTAATCCAGTTGATCGAGTAGTCCTTGAGCGACGCCCATTGCGCCACCGATCGGTCGATAAGGTCGGCGGCCGCCTCGGTATCGCCGCGCGCGATCGCGGCCTTGGCCTGCTCCCAGAGCGGCGTGCGCATCCGCGCGATCTCGTCGGGGCTCAGCTCCATGACGTCTCCCCCCGGGTTCGACGACCCGCTAGCCGCGCGGAAGGCCGAGGACCCGCTCCGCGATGATGTTGCGCTGGATCTCGCTCGTCCCGCCGGGAATGGTGCCGGAGAAGGAGCGCAGGAACCCGATGAGCCACGCGCCTTCCCGCCACATCTTCGGTCCGCGGAGGTCGACGTCGAGCGCATCGGGTCCGAAGAACTCCGACGCGGTGAGCAACAGCTGCTGCAGGGCCTCGCTGCCGTACAGCTTGAGCAGCGAGTGCTCGGGCGCGGCGCGGCCGCGCATGAACTTCGAGAACCCGCGGTAGCCCATCAGCCGGAGCGCCTGGGAGTCGACGTGGTAGCGCGCGACCGCGTCGCGGAACCGCAGGTCCTCCCGCAACGGCCGTCCATCGGGCCCCGGCCGCGAACCCATCGCGATCAACGCTTCGAGGCCGCGTTGGAGGTCGTGGGCCAAGTCGATCCACAACATCGCGCGCTCGTGCCCGAGCGAGACCTGGGTGAGCGCCCACCCCTGGTTCAGCTCACCCAGGAGATGCTCCTTCGGGACTTCGACGTCGGTGAAGAAGACCTCGTTGAAGTCGGTGTAGTCGGGCTCGGAGAGCTCGGCGAACGGCCGGGCCTCGACACCGGGTGACCGCATGTCGATGATGAGGACACTGATGCCCTTGTGCTTCGACGCGTCGGGGTCGGTGCGCACGAAGCACATGCACCAGTCGGAATGGTGGGCGCCCGAGGTCCAGACCTTCTGGCCGTTGACGATGAACCGGTCGCCGTCGAGCACCGCGCGGGTCGTGAGACTGGCGAGATCGCTCCCCGCACCGGGTTCGCTCATCCCGAGGCACCAGGCGATCTCCGCTCGCAGCGTGGGGAGCAACCAGCGCTCCTGCTGCTCAGGCGTCCCGGCGTCGTGGAGCGACGGGGCGATGATGCCGAGTCCCTGCGGGTTGAGGCTCCGCGGGATCTCACGGCGCTTCATCTCGTCGAAGTACATCATCTGCTCCGACGGGCTCGCGTTGCGTCCGCCGAGCTCGGGCGGCCAACCCGGGACGAGGTAACCGGCGTCGAAGAGGGTGCGCTGCCACGCCCGTGACCAGTCCTGGAGGTCGGCGCTCGACCGCTTGGGTAGGTCGAGCACGTCCCGCGTCGGCGCGTGCTCGTCGAGCCACGCGCCGAGCTCGGCGGCGAAGCGTTCTTCGGCATCCCCGTAGCGCAGTCGCACGGCCGGAACCGTAGTCGGTAGGGTCCCCGCACCTGACACCTACGTCAGCGATGAGGACGGAAAGAACAACGGCGAAGCACCGACGCGACGTCCGGGGACGCGGCACCGAAGCGAGGAACGAGCGCAGGTGCTCGCCGAGCTGCGAGCGGAGCGGATGGAGCGAACGCAGTGAGCGGAAGTAGCGGAGCGGGAGCAGCTCAGTAGAGATGGATTTCGAGTTCAGCGACGAGCAGGAGGCGCTGCGCACAAGCGTGCGTCGGTTCGTGGAAGCGCGCGCACCGCTCGCCTGGGTGCGCGAGCGCTACGACGACCCGAGGGGCACGACCGACGAGGTCTGGCAGGGCATCGCCGACCTCGGGGTGCTCGGACTGCTCATCCCCGAAACGTACGGCGGCGCCGGAGGCGGGATGGTCGATGCCGCCCTCGTGCTGGAGACGCTGGGTCGGTCGGTGCATCCGGGCCCGTTCGCGACGAGCGCCATCGGGACGGCCGGGCTCGTGATCGACCTGGGCACCGCCGATGACCACGCTGCGCTGCTGCCCGGTCTGGCCGACGGGTCGTCGGTCGGCACAGTCGCGCTCCTCGAACCCGACCGCCGCGCCGAATGGCGAAACCCGGTCACGAAAGCGCGGGCCAACGGGGCCGGCTGGCAACTGGACGGCGCGAAGGTGCATGTCCCCGATCTGCTCGCCGCGACCGTGGTCCTCACGACCGCAACCGACGAGACCGGCGCGCTCGGAGTGTTCGCGGTCGATCTCGACAGCCCCGGTGCCAAGCGGAATCCGACACCGACGATCGACGGGAGTCGTAAGGAAGGGGCGTTGACCCTCACTGGCGCGACGGCCCGCCGGATCGGAGTCGACGCGGCCGACGCCGTCGCGACGACGGTCGACCGGCTCGCGATCGCGGCCGTCGCCGAGGGCGTCGGCACCGCCGAGCGAGTCCTCGAGCTCACCGTCGAGTACGCGAAGGATCGACGACAGTTCGATGCGCCGATCGGCTCGTTCCAGGCCGTGCAGCACCTCTGCGCCGACATGCTCCGGGCCGTCGAGCTGGCGCGCGCAGCCGGCTACTACGCGTGCTGGGCCGCCGATGCGGCCGACGCGGCCGAGCGCCATCGTGCCGCGACCATGGCCCTCGCGTTCGCGGGCGACGAGCTCTACGCCGTGGGGGCTTCAGCCGTGCAGATCCACGCGGGCATCGGCTTCACGTGGGAACACGACATCCACCTCTTCTACAAGCGGCTCCTCACCCTCCAGCAGATGGGTGGGGGCAGCGTCGATCAGCTCGAAGAGCTCGCGTCGATCGCGCTCGACTGATCGTCGACCGCGGCCTCGCCCGGCACCCCTGATCGACGACGCCACCGCGCGTCGAGGGCCACGGCCGCGAGCACGACGAGGCTCGGCTCGGCCGGGACCCGGAATCGGATGATCCCGTAGCTGAGGGCGGCGACGAGGGTGACGATCCCGAACGGCACCAGCAACGGCCAGAGCAGTCGCCGCTGCCGTCGCAGCACCACAACTCCTGCGATCGCGAACCGCACCAACACCCAGTACATGACGAGCCCCGCGTAGCCGGCCGCGGCCGGCCGGCCCTCGACTTCGGAGAACTCGACCGTCTGCACCGGCCGGAACACGCCCCACACTCGTCCGACCCGCGCCGCCACGACGGTCGGGACCCGGCCGAGGTGGTCGCCGATGTAGTCGAACGCTGCGGCGCGCTGTCGGCGCGACTGGATCGCGGCGTCGGGGCCGTCCGATACCGCGAGCCCGCAGTCGACGCTCCAGAACCCGAGTCGCGACCCCTGGTACACCTCGTCGCAGTTCGCACCGAGCAGCACGAGTCCGTCGCCGGTCGAGAGCAGCGCCGGCTCCTCGAACGCGACCAGGTTGCGCACCACCCACGGCGCGATCACGACGACTGCGATCGCAACGACGGACGCGAGCGGTCGGATGCGACTCCGCCACTCCGCTCGCGTACCTCTGAGAACGATCGGTACGACGACAAAGGGAACCAGCAGGATCAGCTCCGCGCGGGCCAACGCCGCGAGCCCGCAGCACACCCCGAGTCCGACGACGGCTCGCGTGGTCGCGCCGACGCGCACCCGAAATGCAAAGTAGAGCGCGAACGTCACGAGCAGTGCAGCCAGGG
>JANOWV010000269.1:0-5115 GCA_031418075.1 Actinomycetes bacterium | reverse complement strand
CCGCCGCAGCCGAACACGGCCACCGAATCGCCTCGTCCGACGTTGCCGGTGTTCATCGCTGCGCCCAGGCCCGCCATCACGCCGCATCCGAGCAGGCCCGCAGCGGTCGCCGGCGCGGCCGGGTTCACCTTGGTGGCCTGCCCGGCCGCCACGAGCGTCTTCTCCGCGAAGGCGCCGATCCCCAGCGCGGGGGAGAGCACAGTCCCGTCCGTGAGGGTCATCTTCTGGGTCGCGTTGTGGGTGGCGAAGCAGTACCAGGGTCGACCACGACGACACGCCCGACACTCGCCGCACACCGCACGCCAGTTCAGGACCACAAAGTCGCCGGGCGCGACACCGGTGACGTCGGGACCGACGGACTCGACGACGCCGGCGGCCTCGTGGCCCAGGAGGTAGGGAAAGTCGTCGCCGATGCCGCCCTCTCGGTAGTGGAGGTCGGTGTGGCAGACCCCACAGGCCTGGACCCGGACCAGCACCTCGCCGGGTCCCGGGTCCGGGACGACGATCCGCTCGACGCGGACCGGGGCGCCCCGCTCGCGGGCGACGACGCCGTTCACCTCGTGGCTCATGGCGGTAGACGGTACTGGGGATGCCTCCGTCGGCCCCGGTGCCACGGGGACCGACCGCTACGCTCCGGCTGCCGAGCAGGTACCGCGGGGGTCCGATGGCCATGCCCGGTTCGATGCAGGGGGAACCGACCGTGGGTGAGAGTGTCGCCGCAGGTGAGGGGCGTCGGCAGAGCTACTACGTCGAGATCTTCGCAGTCAGCTTCGCCGCGCTCCTGCTCGAGATCAGCTACACGCGCATCATCTCGTTCAAGCTCTTCTACTACTACACGTATCTGGTCATCGGTCTCGCGCTCCTCGGAATCGGCACCGGTGGGGTCATCGTCGCGATCTCGAAGCGTGTGCAGCGCGCCGAGACGGAGGCGATCCTCGCGTGGGCCACCCTCGTCGGCGGGTTGAGCGTGGGCCTCGGGTACCTCGTGATCGCGGTCACCAAGCTCGACACCATCGCCATCTGGGACTACGGGACCAGGACGTCGTTCGCGAACCTCGCCCGCCTCGTGCTGATCTGCGTCGCGCTGTTCGCCTCGTTCGTCTCGGTCGGTGTGGTCGTGGCGGTGCTCTTCGCGCGGCGGACCGAATCGATCGGGCGCCTGTACTTCGCCGACCTTCTCGGCGCGGGTCTGGCCTGCGCGATCGTGGTTTCCCTCCTTGGCTGGATCGGGCCGCCATCGACGATCCTCCTCGCGGGCGCGCTCCTCGGGGTGGTGGGCCTACGGATCGCGTTGCGGACCCGTTCTCGGCTCGTAGGCCCCGCGGTGGGTCTCGTGTTGGTGCTTGCGATCGTTGCCGTCTGGCCACGCGTCCTCCCCGAGCAGAAGCTCGAGGCGAGCAAGCAGCAGGCCGACGTGTCCGATGCGACGTTCTCCTCGTGGAGCCCGCTCTTCCGGATCGACGTGTATCCGGCGCTCGGTGTCCAGCTGCTCTTCCACGACGGTTTGCTCGGGAGCGAGATCGACGCGTGGGACGGCGACGTCGGGACCCTCGGCCGGTTCGACTCGGACCCGAGGGCGTTGCCCTTCGCCGCGCTCGGTGAAGCGCCACGCGATGAGCTCATCATCGGCGCGGCCGGCGGCCACGAGGTGCTGGCCTCGCTCTACTTCGACGCAGCACACATCGACGCGGTGGAGCTCAACCCGGTCACCTATGACCTGGTCACCGAGCGGTACGCCGACTATGCCGGGAACATCGCGGACCACCCCGCGGTCAACTACGTCCGCGACGAGGGGCGATCGTTCCTCGCGAGACAGGACGGGCGCTACGACCTCGTCTGGTACCCGGCGCCGGACAGCTACTCGGCGACCAACGCCGCGACCGCCGGCGCGTTCGTGCTCTCCGAGAGCTACCTGTACACGAGCGAAGCCATCCAGGACACGATGGACCACCTGAACGACGGTGGGCTCCTCGCGGCGCAGTTCGGTGAGTACGACTACGCCCGCCGTCCGAATCGGACGACTCGCTACGTGGCGACGGCGCGGGCCGCGCTGCGCGACCTCGGCGTGGCCCACACACGCGGGCACATCATCGTCATCACCACGGAGGACGTGATCGCCGGCACGCTCGCGACCGTCCTCGTGAAGAAGGCGCCGTTCACCGAGGCGGAGATCCAGCGGGTCGTGTCGACGGCATCCACGATCCCGGGCTCCGTGCTCGCGGCTGCACCCGGTGCGTCCGGCGACGGTGGACCGGTGGAACAGCTGCTGCGCACCCCGACGTCACAGCTCGATGACTGGTACGCGCACTACCCCTACGACGTCCGCCCGGTCACCGACGACCGGCCGTTCTTCTGGCACTTCTCGCAGTTCGACGACGTGATCTCGCAGTTCGGCGACCCGATCATCAACAACGACCGCGAGATCGCCGTCGGTGAGCGCGTGCTCGTCCTCTTGCTCCTGGTCGCAACGGTGCTCGCGGCGCTGTTCTTGATCCTCCCGTTCTTCGCGATCCGTGACCGGTGGCGGGCGCTGCCCCGCAAGGCGACGTCGGCGGCCTACTTCGCCGTGCTCGGCCTCGGCTTCATCTTCTTCGAGATCACCCTGATTCAACGCCTCACGTTGTTCCTCGGGTATCCGACCTACTCCCTGACGGTCACGCTGATGTCGGTGCTGCTCTTCACCGGAATCGGCGCGCTTCTCAGCGGTCGATATCGGGAGCGACCCGAGCGCGTCGCTCCGATCCTGCTCGGGGTCTTGGCCGCCCTCACGGTCTTCTACCTCTTCGCCCTCGTACCGCTGACCGACGGTCTGCTCACGTTGCCGCTGGTCCTCCGGTTCGCGTTCGCAATCGCGGTGATCGCACCTCTGGGGATCTGTCTCGGCGCGTTCATGCCGCTCGGCCTCGGCTCCGTGTCGCGCATCAGCGACGGCTCATCTGAGTACGTCGCGTGGGGATGGGCGGTCAACGGGTTCGCCTCCGTGGTGGGATCCGTGGCCAGCACCATCCTCGCCATCGCCTTCGGGTTCCAGGTCGTGCTACTCGTGGCGCTCGCGCTCTACGTCGTGGCGGTGATCCTCCTTCGGCGCATCGGCCGCCCGATCTCCGTGGGGCCCGCAGGCTGAAGCGTTCGGCCATGCCCGGTGGCCGATGCACTAGAACGTCCGCATGCGCTTCGGACTCGACATCGCCCAGCAACGGATGCCCTGGTCGGAGGTGGCCGACCGGGCTCGCTTCGCCGAGTCACTCGGATTCGACGGGGTCTGGGGCTTCGACCACTTCCAACCGATGTACGGCGACGGGCCCGGTGAGTGCTTCGAGGGGCACACGACCCTCGCCGCGCTGAGCGGGATCACCGAACGCGTGCGCCTCGGCCTCCTCGTGGCCGGGATGACGTATCGCCACCCGGCCGTGTTCGCGGCCGAAGCGATCACGATCGACCACGCATCAGGCGGGCGCCTCGAGCTCTCGTACGGGGCAGCTTGGTTCGACAAGGAGCACACCGAGCTCGGCATCCCCTTCCCGGCCCTCAAGGATCGCGTCGACGCCTTCGAGGAAGCGGTCCAGATCGTCCGCGGGCTCCTCACCACCGACGGCTTCACGTTCGAGGGCCGGCACCATTCGGTGAAGCACGCGACGTTGCAGCCACGACCGGTCCAGGATCCCCACCCCCCGATCTGGATCGGCGCGTCGGGCGAGCGGCGGATGATGCCGATCGCCGCCCGCTACGCCGACGTGTGGCACTGCTTCGGCCCGGTCGAGCACCTGGCCCCGAAGTCACAACGCCTCAGCGAGATGGCCGAGGCCGCCGGTCGCGACCCCGGCGCGATCCGTCGGGCTGGCTCGTTGTCGCTGGAAGACGATGCCGCGAACCTCGCGGGCCAGATCGAACAGTGGGACGACGCCGGATTCGAGTACCTCGTGTGCGGATGGCCGGCGGGTGGGCGGGCCCAGGTCGAGGCGTTCGCCGCGGCGCACCTGGCCTGACTCGTCCGGTCAGCCGTCGTTCCTCTTCGAGTCCTTGCACCCTTCCTGCACGGCCTTGGCCGCGTCCTGTTGGTCCTCGAGGTCCGCCTTGGCCTGCTCCTTGCCTGCCTTGTCCCCCCGGAACAGCCGGCCGAGGTCCTGCTTCTGCTCGTCGAGCGCGTCGAGGAGGGCGTCGACGGTCGCGCACGTCGGCAGCGTGGTGGTGGTCGTGGGGGGTGCGGTGACCGGGACGGTGGTCGGCACCGTGGTGGGCGCGGTCGACGACGTGACAACCGCGGCAATCGGGCCGGCGCCATCCGATCCTCCTTGGGCGAGGACCAGTCCCCACACCACGGCTGCAGCGACGAGCACGAGGAGCGCGACCACCGCAACCCGCTTACCGCGACGCCCGCCGCGACGTTCCGGCTGACCGTCGACGGCCGCTGCGGCTCCGACCGCCGCGATCGGCGCGACGGGCAGGGCGCTGGTCGTCGCAACCGGCGCGACGAGCGGGATCGTCGCTTCGTCGTTGTGGGGGGCGGACGCGGGTGTCCGTTCGAGGTCGGCGGCGGCCGGACGGTCCGCGGGGTCGCGCGCGGTCATGGCGCGGATCAGTCCCTGCCAGCCGGGTGCAACCGTGTCCGGGAGGTGAGGGTCGCGGGTGAGGCGAGCGAAGGCGGCTTCCTGCGGCGGGCCCTCGAAGGCGCGCCGACCGGTGAGGCACTCGAGTACCACCAGACCGAGCGCGTACACGTCGGCCGGGGGACCGACATCGTGGCCCTCGACCTGCTCGGGTGCCATGTAGGCGGCGGTACCCATCGCGGTCGCGGGTGCGGTGAGGTGGCTCGTGTCGGCCAGACGGGCGATACCGAAGTCGGCCAGCCGCGCCCGCCCGTGCTCGTCGAAGAGGATGTTCGACGGTTTCACGTCCCGGTGGACCACGCCGTGGGCATGGACGTACGCGAGCGCTTGCCCCAGCTCGAGGGTGATCCGGCGGATCCGCGCCCCGTCGAGCGGCGTCTCGCCGTCGAGGAGCTCCGAGAGTGTCGGCCCGTCGATGAGCTCGAGGACGAGGAACGGGGTCCCGTCGTGCTCGCCGGCATCGAGTACCCGGACGAGCCCGGGATGGTCGAGTCCGGCGAGGACCCGC
>JANOWV010000268.1:0-3303 GCA_031418075.1 Actinomycetes bacterium | reverse complement strand
ATCGTGCTGATCCCGCTGTCCCAGACCTCGGTGACCCCCACCTCGGCGAGCGCTCGCCGCGCGCCTTCCGGGAGGTCGAGCGCCGGATCGCCGTCGACGGTCGACGCCTCGACGGTAGGCCCCAGTGCGGCGACCATCCGGTCGAGGTCGGCGCGGCCGAACTCGTAGCGGTCGGGTCCCGCGCACGGGCCGATCGCCGCGCGCACCGACCCGGCGTCCACGGCGCGCAGTCGTGCTACCGCCGCCTCGAGCACGCCGGCGAGCAGGCCCTGCCATCCTGCGTGCACCACCGCGAACGCGTCATCACCTGCGAGCACGATCGGGAGACAGTCGGCAGTCAGGACCACGAGTGGAAGCCCGCGCGCCGCGGTGACCGCAGCATCGGCGCGCGGTGGTGTCGTCAATCCGGCACCATCCTCCCCTGCGACCACGGCGGTCCCGTGTACCTGATCGAGCCAGCACCAGTCGGACGCCGGCGCGAGGTCGAGTGCCGCCGCGAGCCGATCTCGGCGCGCCTGCACCTGCTCCGGGTCGTCGCCCACGTGCAGGGCGAGGTTGCCCGCGGCCCGATCGGTCCAGACGACGCGAACCGGGCCGAGACTGCGTTCGATCAGCGCAGGAACTCGGGGACGTCGAACTCGTCGTCCTCGTCGTCTCCGTTGCCGCCGAAGCCGACATCGGCGCCGAAGGCACTGTCGGCCGCGCCGTTGTCGTCGTCGAGGCCCAGCGACGAGTCCGAGCGATGCATGCTCGGTCGTTCACCTTCGAACCGGTCGAACCCGGCGGCGATCACGGTGATGCGCAGCTCGTCGCCGAGCGCGTCGTCGATGGTCGCTCCGAAGATGATGTTCGCGTCGGGGTGCGCGGTCTCCTTGACGATCTCCGCAGCCTCGTTGACCTCGAACAGTCCGAGGTCCGACGGCCCAGCCACGTTGAGGAGCAGGCCACGCGCGCCCTCGATGCTCGCCTCGAGCAACGCGCTGGAGATCGCGGCACGCGCCGCGTTCAACGCACGGCCTTCACCCGATGCCTGACCGACACCCAGCAGCGCCGTGCCGGCGTTCGCCATGATCATCCGGACGTCGGCGAAGTCGGTGTTGATGAGCCCGGGGGTCGTGATCAGGTCGGTGATGCCCTGGACGCCCTGGAGCAGGACATCGTCCGCGAGCTTGAACGCGGCCAGCAGCGACGACTTCTCGTCGGCGATGTCGAGGAGCCGGTCGTTCGGGATGACGATGAGCGTGTCGACCTTCTCGCGCATCCGCTGGATGCCGGAGTCGGCCTGCACGGAGCGACGCCGGCCCTCGAAGCTGAACGGGCGGGTGACGATCGCGATCGTGAGCGCGCCCATCTGGCGGGCGATCTCGGCGACGATCGGGGCACCGCCCGTGCCGGTTCCGCCGCCCTCCCCCGCGGTGATGAAGACCATGTCGGCCCCCTTGAGGACCTCCTCGATCTCGTCGCGGTGGTCCTCGGCGGCCTGACGCCCGACATCGGGGTCGGATCCGGCCCCGAGGCCCCGCGTGAGCTGGCGCCCGATGTCGAGCTTGACGTCGGCGTCGCTGATGAGCAGCGCCTGCGCGTCGGTGTTGACCGCGACGAACTCGACGCCCTTCAGCCCGGCATCGATCATCCGGTTCACGGCGTTGCCGCCACCGCCCCCGACGCCGACGACCTTGATCACGGCGAGGTAGTTCTGCGGATCACCCAACATTCGTTCGCACCCTGATCTCGGCGATGACGGCCATGTCGGCACCAGTTTCACCCGCCATGGGCCCCGATTCGGGGATCGTGGCGAGGATTCCGCGGGATCGAGCCACCCGGGCCGACCCGGGAACGCCCAGGATAGGGCGTCGTGCCCCGATCAGGCAGGAGATCGCTGCGTTCATCCCGTCACCGGGGCGCCTGGCACGCTCACATCGAGATACGAAGCCTCCTCGATGCCGGACGATCCCAGCACGGCGGCGGCCGCGCGGGCCTTCTCCGCCAGGCGGGTGAGGGACCCGAACCGGACCTCGGGACCCGCGCCGAGTCGGAGGACGGCCACGCCGTTGGTCACCGTGATCGCTGCCACGCGCCCCGCGAGGGGCCCGAGCGACGCCGCGACCCGCGCCGCGCCGGGTGGTGTCAGGTGCGCACCGGACCCGTCTTGTCGTGGAGTGGGCTCCTGGGCCGTGAGGTCTTCTGGTGTCACCACGATCTCGGGGAGGCCACTCGCGGCAGGATCGCCCACTGGTGCACCCGCGACCTGGGTGCGCCCGCGGGCATCGAGGTAGACCACCGAGCCATCGACCACGTACGCCCACGCCACTGGGACACTTGCCGACACGACGATGCGGATCGTCCCCGGTAGCCCCCGCTCGACCCGGACCGCACCGACCCAGGGAAGGGCCGCGATCCGAGCTTCGGCACCACCGATGTCGGTCAGCAGGATCGGCGCGCCCTGCTCGATCCCCGATGCCGCGATCACTTCGGCGACGCGATCGTCGGCGCCTCGGACATCGAAGCGGTCAACGTCGAGCAAGGGCGAGAACACCGCTCCGCCTGCCGCCCCCGTCACGAGGAGCAGCACGCACGCGACGACCAGCCGACGCAACCGCCGTCGACCGGCCTCACGGGTGACAGTGACACGGCGCTCGGCGATGCGGGGGTCGACTCCCGGACGCGGCCGCGCAGCCTCGCGACGTGGTGCCCGACGCGTTGCCGGGCCCGGCCGCCGCACGGGCGCCTTCGCTGCCGTGCGCGCCCGCGGAGGTGCCATCGTTCGCGTGCTCATCGTGTCTCCTGCGTCTCGGTGGAAAGCGGGATCTCGGGGTCAGGGAACCCGACCATGTGCAGCTCGGGGATGAGTCGCACACCGGTCGCCTCGTGCACTTGGCGGGCCACGGCGCAGATCAGGTCGTGGACGTCACTGGCGGTGGCACCGGGACCTGCCTGGAAGAAGTTGGCGTGCTTGGTGGACACCTCAGCGTCTCCGACGCGCAGCCCCTTGCAGCCGCTCGCATCGATCAGTCGTCCGGCCGCATCTCCGGGCGGGTTCCGGAAGACCGATCCGGCGTTCGCACCTCCCGGCTGGTGCTCTCGACGCCAGCGGACGATCTCGTCGATGCGCGCCTGGCATTCGTCAGGGACGGCCGACTCGGCGCGCGTCGGTTGGCGCCGTGTAGCGGTCGATCGCCGCGCCCGCGTGACAAGATCATCAAGTGGTCGAATCGACATTTACCTGGCAGTCGGTGCGCGTCGATGGTCACGAGATTCAGTACCGCGTCGCTGGCCCCGTCGACGCTCCCGCGATGGTGCATG
>JANOWV010000267.1:0-5321 GCA_031418075.1 Actinomycetes bacterium | reverse complement strand
CCTTCGACGCGCTGCTCGACCGAGAACGGTCGGGGTTCGATTCCGCGAACCTCGACGCGACGTTCCCGGTCGCCGATGGACCAGGTGCGTTGGCGCCCGGTATCGACGCGCTCGCAACCGCCGGGCTCGACGCCGTGCACGCGGGGGCCGCCATCCTCGTGGTCTCCGATCGGTGCGTGACGTCGGAGCGCGCGCCCATCCCGTCCCTGCTCGCGGTGGGCGCGCTCCACCATGCGCTCGTCGGTGCGCGGATTCGTCAAAAGGTGTCGATCATCGTCGACTCCGGCGACGCGCGCGACACCCACTCGGTCGCGTGTCTGCTCGGCTACGGCGCCGACGCGATCAGTCCGCGCGTCGCGCTGCTCACGATCGCGTCGATGGCAGATGACGGTCAGCTCGGAGAGCTGCACTCGTCGGAGGCGCAGGCGAAGTTCCAGGCCGCGATCGAAGACGGTGTCCTCAAGATCCTCTCGAAGATGGGGATCTCGACCGTCGACGGCTACCGCGGTGCACAGATCTACGAAGCGCTCGGGCTCGGCAACGAGGTAGTTGCGCGTTGTCTGCGCGGCACGACGTCGACTGTCGGCGGCATCGGATTCGCTCAGCTCGCGACCGACGTGCTCGCGCGACACGAGATCGCGTACGGGGACGATCCGGTGCTCGACGAACCGGGCATCGTCCGGTTTCGCAAGCGAGGCGGTGAGTACCACTCGAACAACCCGGACCTCATCGCGGCGTTGCACGCATCGATCGGATTGGCGGCCGACGCCGACGAGTCCGAGAACGGCACGCCGGCCCGCCGGGCCAAGCGCGGCGAAGACGCTGGGAAGTATGCCGAGGTCCCGGCTGCGCCGCTCGAGGAGCAGGGCACGGTGATCTTCTTCGGCGGAGAGCAGGCCGAGCCCCTGCCGATCCCGGACCCGCTCGACGTCCGCGCCGCCCACCTCCTCAAGGGCGCCGTGGAACAGGGTCGAGTCGAGCTCTACGACCGCTTCCGGGAGATGGTGGAGAATCGCCCGGTCACCGAGCTGCGCGACCTCCTCGACCTGGTGGCCCAGCGCGAGCCGATCTCGATCGACGACGTCGAGCCGGTCCATGCGATCACGCAGCGTTTCTCGACGGGAGCGATGTCGCACGGCGCCCTCTCGGCCGAGGCGCACGAGACGCTCGCGATCGCGATGAACATGATCGGTGGCAAGAGCAACTGCGGTGAAGGGGGCGAGGATCCCGCTCGCTACTTCACGCGGGGGAGCGCGCGCGACCGGAACTCGCGCATCAAGCAGATCGCATCGGGACGCTTCGGGGTGACGCCGCAGTACTGCGCGTATGCCGACGAGCTGAACATCAAGATGGCGCAGGGGTCGAAGCCGGGCGAGGGTGGACAGCTGCCGGGCCACAAGGTGAGTGGTGAGATCGCGCGGCTCCGTTTCACCCAGCCGGGGGTTGGGTTGATCTCCCCGCCACCGCATCACGACATCTACTCGATCGAGGATCTCGCGCAGCTCATCTACGACCTCAAGCAGGTGAACCCTCTCGCCGAGGTGTCGGTGAAGCTGGTAGCCGAGGACAACGTGGGGACGATCGCGGCCGGGGTCACCAAGGCGCTTGCCGAGGTGGTCCAGATCTCGGGCGCCAACGGGGGCACGGGTGCGTCACCACTGTCGTCGATCAAGAACGCCGGGCTTCCCTGGGAGCTCGGGCTCGCCGACGCGCAGGCAACGCTCGTCGAGGAGGGGCTCCGCGACCGCGTACGGCTCCGCGTCGACGGGGGTTTCAAGACTGGGCGCGACGTCGTGATCGCCGCGCTGCTCGGCGCCGATGAGTACAGCTTCGGGACCGCGGCGATGCTCGCCGAGGGCTGCATCATGGTGCGCGCGTGTCATCGCGACACGTGTCCGACCGGGATCGCGACGCAACGGCCGGGGCTGCGCGCGAAGTTCGCCGGCACACCGGAAGGTGTCGCGACCTACATGATCTTCGTCGCCGACGAGGTGCGTGGGATCCTCGCGTCGCTCGGCTTCCGCTCGCTCGACGAAGCGATCGGTCAGGTCGAGTGCCTGCACCAGCGAGTCACGGGGGATGCTCGCGCCGACTCGCTCACGCTCGATCCGCTGCTTCGTCCGCCCGACGACGCGACGGCGCCGCGCCATTTCGTGCAGCACCTCGCTGTCCAACGGCCCCGTTCAGCGCTCGATGCGCGACTGCTCCAGGATTCGTTCGCCGCGATGTGGGAAGGCGCCGAGCTCGAGCTCGAGTACGAGATCACGAACGCCGACCGCACGATCGGTGCCTCGCTCGGTGGCGCTATCGGACTCGAGTTCGGCGCGGGCGCTCCGCCGGGTTCGGTCTTCGCCCGGTTCTCGGGTTCGTCCGGCCAGAGCTTCGGCGCGTTCCTGAGCAACGGCGTGTCCCTCGAGCTCGTCGGTGAGGCGCAGGACTACGTCGGCAAGGGCATGGGCGGCGGCAGGATCGTCGTCCGACCACCGGCCGACGACGCCGGGGATCCGGTGCTCGCGGGCAACACGGTGCTCTACGGGGCCACCGGAGGTGAGCTCTTCGTCGCCGGCCGGGTCGGGGAGCGGTTCTGCGTCCGCAACAGCGGCGCCACGGCCGTCGTGGAAGGTGTAGGCGACCACGCGTGTGAGTACATGACCGGCGGCACCGTCGTGATCCTCGGCGAGTTCGGGTACAACCTCGGCGCCGGGATGACCGGCGGACAGGCGTTCGTCTACGACCCCGCCCATCTGCTCGTCACCCGGCTGAACCGCCAGCTCGTCGACGCTTCGCTCGTCGACGATGCGCAGGCCGCCGAGCTGCGGTTCTGGGTGGAGCTGCACCACGGGTTGGCCGACTCTTCCATGGCCGCGAGGTTGCTCGACGAATGGGAAGACGCGGTGCGCTGGTTCTGGCGGGTTGCTCCGGTGGGCGAGGTCGCGCGCATCGAGCGAGCCAACGAAGGGGTGCTCGGCACGGCCCGTTGACGGCCGCTCCGCCCGATCTGCCGGTCACGCTCCGAACTGGAGCACGGGTCGAGCGTCGTACGCGAGCACCTTGGCCACGAGGGAGTCGATGGTTCCGCTCCGCGCGCCCTGGTACGCCCGGACCGCGCGGTTGTAGGCCTGCACCAGCGGCGGTGGGACGACGGCGAGGTCGAAGGCGTTCAGCGCGTCCTGCAGGGCCGGGTTTGCTCCGAGCCGGGCGGATGCGCCGATGTTCGCCCGGGTCCGGCGTGCGAGCGCCTCGAGCTCGTTGGCGATCACCGCTTCGGCGGCGAGGTCGGTGTGCTTCGGACCGCGGAGCGCGAACCGGCTCCAGCGTTGCGCGGTGGCGGTGAGGTCCTTCGTCACCGCGCGGTCACCCGCACCGGCGTCGACGAGCGCCTGTGCGACGACGCCGAGGGCCTGGTAACGGGTGTTCAACGGATCGCGCAGCGGGGTCCAGGCTGCGTCGACGCGGTCGCGACCGTCAGCGAGGTCGGGCTGTACGAGGACGTAGGCCGCGGCGGCGGACGCTACGACCATGACCAGCAGGAGCGGGATGATCCAACGGAGACGGCGCATCGGCACCGAGACAGTACCGGCCGTCGATCCGGATCCCGGTCACCGCCTGATCGGTTACCGCCTGATCGGTCACGCCTGATCTGTCACCGGGAGGCGTGCCCACGGTCGGTCGTCCCATGTGCGCGGTCGGTCATCTCGGATGGAGGAGGCGCACGGTCACGATCGGCGTGGTGCTGGTCCTCGGCTCGTCCGTGGGTTGGTGGGCAGGCAACGGCCACCGCATCGAGTCGGCGCCCTGGACGGTCATCGACGCGATCGACGGTGACACGGTCGTCGTCGCCCGCGGAGACGAGACTCGAACCATTCGGCTGTTGGGTGTCGACACGCCCGAGACGCACCATCCGACCAAGGGAGTGCAGTGCTTCGGACCCGAGGCCGCGTGGTTCACGCGCCGCGCGCTCGAGGGAAGGCAGGTGGTGCTCGAAGGCGACGTCGAGTCCACCGACATCTATGGGCGCACGCTCGCCTACGTGTATCTCGACGGTAAGCGTTTCAATGACGTATTGCTCCGCAAAGGCTTCGCTCGTCTGCTCGTGATCCCGCCGAACCGGGCCCATGGTCGGGTGATGCTCGACGTCGAGCTCGCGGCCCGCGACGCCGGGCGGGGTCTGTGGAGCGCCTGTCCCGACGACTGAACCGGAGGACTGCACTCGTCGACTGCACTGTCGACGGGTGGGCACGAGCTCACGCCATCGCGGCGAGCAACTCGTCGAAGATCTCGATCGTCGTGTCGGGATGGAGGAACACCGCCCGGCCGACCAGCTCCCCGCGCCAACGCGTCGGCAGCGCAAACGCCACCTGGTCGGCGAGGAGCGATCTCGACCACGCGTGGTAGTCCGCTTCGGTCCATCCGGGTCGTCGGAAGAGCACGACCGACAGCTCGGGCTCAGTGACGAGCGCGACGTGCGGTGCGTCGCGCACCCGCTGGGCCGCATCGCGCGCGAGTGCCAGCACCCGTTCGACCGCGTCGGCGTAGGCATCGGTGCCGTGCACCGCGAGCGAGAACCACAACGGGAGGCCGCGGGCTCGCCGGCTGAGGTGGTACGCGTAGTCCGATGGGTTCCAAGACCCTTCGCCGTCGATGAGCTCGCGCATCGGATCCAGGTACGACGCCTCCTGCGCGTGAGCGGCACGGGCGAGCTCGGGGTCGCGATAGAGCAGGGCGCATGAGTCGAACGGCGCGTACAGCCACTTGTGGGGGTCGACGAGGAACGAGTCGGCGCCCTCGACGCCGGCGAACCGATCCCGTGCACTCGGGGCGAACAGCGCAGCACCGCCGTAGGCCCCGTCGACGTGGAACCAGAGGTCGTGGGCGCGCGCGGCGGCACCGACCCCGGCGAGGTCGTCGACGATGCCCGCGTTCGTGGTTCCTGCGGTCGCTGCCACTGCGAACACCGAGGACGGATCCGGATCGGATGCGAGGACCGCGGTGAGCGCGTCGCCGGTGAGTCGGTCGTCGCCACGAGCGGGTACCACGAGCGGGTCGCAGTCGATGATCCGCAGGGTGCTCAAGATCGAGGAGTGCGCCGTCTCACTGACCGCGACGCGCCATCGTCCCTGCGGCCGACCCTTGCGTCGTGTCGCGGCGTCGCGCGCGGCGTAGAGCGCCGAGAGGTTCCCGGCCGATCCGCCCGACACGAAGCAGCCACCTGCCTCCGGTGGCATCCCCGCCAGGTCGGCGAGGACGCGGAGCGCCTGGTTCTCGGCGTCCCCGAGACTGTCCCTGGACCTCGCTGGCGTTCCGCAGGCGTACAGCGCGCC
>JANOWV010000266.1:0-4150 GCA_031418075.1 Actinomycetes bacterium | reverse complement strand
ATCGACGAGGTGCAGACCGGGCTCGGTCGGACCGGCCGTTGGTTCGGGTTCCAGCATGCAGAGGTCACGCCCGACGTGGTGACGATGGCCAAGGCGCTCGGCAACGGCGTACCGATCGGGGCCTGCTGGGCGCGCGCCGAGGTGGCAGGTGCGTTCCGTCCCGGAGACCACGCCTCGACCTTCGGCGGTCAGCCACTCGCCGCCCGGGCTGCCCTCGCCGTGCTCGACGTGATGGAGGCCGAAGATGTCCCCGCGCTCGCCGCGGCCGCAGGTGTTCGGCTCACCGCCGGGCTCGAGGCGCTTCCCGGTGTGCGTTCGGTCCGCGGTCCGGGGCTCCTCGTCGCGGCCGAGCTCCAGCCCGGCCTCGTCGCTGGCGACGTCGCCCGGTCGTGTCTCGACGCGGGGCTGGTCGTGAACGCGGTGACTCCGACCGCGCTCCGCCTCGCCCCGTCCCTGCTCGTGTCCGAGTCCGAGATCGACGAAGCCCTCGCCCTGCTCGATGCGACGTTGCGTGCGCACACCGCGGAGGAGGTACCCGCATGACCGACCACCTCGTGGCTGCCCCTTCCTTCCTGGAGGTCGACGACCTCGATCCGGCTGGGCTCGCGTCGATCCTGGACCGCGCCGAGGCATGGAAGCGCGCACCGGCCGAGGTCCCGACGCCGCTCGCCGGACAGGGCGTGGCGCTGTTCTTCGAGAAGCCGAGCGCGCGGACCCGGGTGAGCACGGAGATGGCCGTCCACACCCTCGGAGGTCACCCGGTCTACGTGCGCGCTGAAGAGGTCGGGCTCGGCCGGCGCGAGTCGATCGAGGACGTCGCCAGGACCTTCGCGGGGTTCGTATCCGTCATCGCGGCGCGGGTCTTCGACCACACGACACTCGAGACGTGGCGAACCTGTGTCGACGTCCCGGTCGTGAACCTGCTGTCCGACCGGTCGCATCCCTGTCAGGCGCTGGCCGATCTCCTCACCCTCCGAGAGCTCTGTGGCGGCCTCGAAGGTCGCCGGCTCGCGTACGTGGGCGATGGCAACAACGTCGCGGCGTCGCTCGCGTTCGGTGCGGCACTCTCGGGTGTCGAGCTCGTCATCGCGTCGCCGCCGGGCTACGAGCTCGACGACGAGTCTCTCGATCGCGCCCGGAACCTCGGCGGAGCGGTCGAGCAGCTCACCGATCCGTACGAAGCGGTCCGCGGCGCCGATGCCGTCTACACGGACGTGTGGACGTCGATGGGTCAGGAGGACGAGGCGGCGGCGCGACGGGCGGCCTTCGTTGGGTACTGCGTCGACGAGGCGCTGATGGCGGCAGCCGGATCCGACGCCTGGTTCTTGCACTGCCTCCCGGCCCATCGGGGCGAGGAGGTCACTGCGGAGGTGATCGACGGACCGCGCTCCGCGGTCTGGTCCCAGGCCGCGAACCGGATGCACTCGATCCGCGCCCTGTTGGCGTCGCTCGTGGAACGGGCGACGAGCGAAGGGACCAGCGGAACCTGATGGCGACCCTCGGCAAGCCCCAGCGTCAACACCGGATCGCACGCCTCCTCGAGGATCAGGCGGTGTCGAGTCAGACCCAGCTCGTCGAGCTCCTCGCGGCCTCTGGCGTCGTTGCGACGCAGGCCACTGTCAGCCGCGACCTCGAGGAGCTCGGTGCCGTGAAGGTGCGCATCCCCGGTGGCGCGATGGCGTACGCGATCCCCGAGCAGCCCACGGAGCGCGCCGCGCCCGACGACGTGCTGCGCAGGGTGATGGGCGAGTTCGTGGTCGAGGTCGCGTCGAGTGGGAATCTCGTCGTGCTGCGGACCCCACCCGGGTCGGCCCACGTCATTGGTTCGGCACTCGACCGGTCGGGCGTCCCAGACGTGCTCGGTACCGTCGCCGGCGACGACACCCTCATCCTGGTGTGCTCCGAGGAGGCTGGCGGCGCTGCAGTCGCCGCCGCCCTGGCGGAGCTCGCCGGACTCTGACCCCACGCCATCGCACGACCCAGCGGCCGACCCCATCGCAGGAGCACAGGAGCGTCATGAGCCAGCAGAGCATCCCGAGCGCGCAGCGGGTCGTCCTCGCCTACTC
This sequence comes from Actinomycetes bacterium, assembly GCA_031418075.1. Taxonomy (GTDB): domain Bacteria; phylum Actinomycetota; class Acidimicrobiia; order IMCC26256; family PALSA-555; genus DASUAO01. The sequence continues at coordinate 2,084 of JANOWV010000266.1, read as the reverse complement.
CGGTGGGCTCGACACGTCAGTCGCGGTGAAGTGGATCCAGGAGGAGTGGGGCGCCGAGGTCATCGCGCTCGCGGTCGACGTCGGCCAGAGTGCCGACGACGACTGGGAGACGATCCGCCTGCGCGCGCTCGCCGCGGGTGCGGTCGAGGCGATCGTCGTCGATGCCCAGGAGGAGTTCGCCACCGACTACTGCCTTCCCGCACTGCGGGCCAACGCCCTGTACGAGGGCAAGTATCCACTCGTCTCCGCACTGTCTCGACCGGTCATCGTGAAGCACCTGGTCCGAGCGGCGCGCGAACACGGAGCGGACGCCGTCGCCCACGGCTGTACGGGCAAGGGCAATGACCAGGTTCGCTTCGAGGTGTCGAGTCGCGCGCTCGCGCCCGACCTCGAGGTGCTCGCACCCGTGCGGGTGTGGGGCTTCACCCGTGAAGACTCGATCGACTACGCGGCTGCCCACGACATCCCGATCAAGGTGCGCAAGGACAACCCATACTCCATCGACGAGAACCTCTGGGGCCGCGCCATCGAGTGCGGGGCGATCGAGGACCCTTGGGCCGCGCCGCCGTCGGAGCCGTACGCGCTCACGACGGATCCGGCCCAGGCGCCGACCGATCCCTGGGAGCTCGTGCTCGGGTTCGAGTCGGGTGTCCCGGTCTCCCTCGATGGCGAGGCGATGCCACTGCACCGACTCGTCGGTGCAGTGGGGAAGCTGGTCGGTAGCTACGGCTGGGGGCGACTCGACATGGTCGAGAACCGCCGGGTCGGGATCAAGAGCCGCGAGGTCTATGAGTGCCCGGGCGCGCTCGCGTTGATCCTCGCCCACGCCGACCTGGAGTCGATCACCCTCGAACGAGACCTGCTCCGGGAGAAGGCGCGCCTCGAACCTCGGTACGCCGAGCTCGTCTACGACGGTCTGTGGTTCTCGCCGTTGCGGGCCGCATTCGACGCGTTCGTCGAAGCGTCGCAGACCCCGGTGACCGGAGAGGTCCGGCTCCGGCTCGAACCGGGCCGATGCACGGTGTCAGGCCGGCGTTCCCCGGCAGGCCTCTACGACTACGAGCTCGCGACGTACGACGCGGCCGACGCGTTCCGACACGAGGACGCGGCCGGTTTCGTGCGTCTCTGGGGCCTGGGGCTCGAGACCGTCGCCCGTCGTCAGGGGCCTCCCGATGCCTGAAGACCAGATCCCTGAAGACCCGATCCCTGAGAACCTAGTTCCCGAGGACCGGGTGCCCGAACGTCAGCAGGGAGCTCCGGGGAAGCCGGGACAACCGCTCTGGCACGGGCGCTTCGCCGACGGGCCGAGCGACGAGCTCTGGGCGTTCACCGTCAGCCTGCCGTTCGACGTCCGCCTGGCCGAAGCCGACCTCGAGGGGTCCCGGGCCCACGCCCGGATGCTCGGCACCGTCGGGATCCTGGACGCCACCGAGGTGGACTCCCTCGTCGAAGCGCTCGACACGGTGGGTCGTGAGCTCGGCGAAGGAACGTTCGCGTTCGCGCCCACCGACGAAGACATCCACACCGCCGTCGAGCGGCGGGTCACCGAGCTGGCCGGCGATGCCGGCGCGAAGCTCCACACCGGCCGGAGCCGCAACGACCAGGTCGCGACCGATCTGCGGCTCTGGCTGCGCAGTGCCGGTCGGGAGGTCGTGGCGCGCACGCATGCCCTCCAGACCGTGCTCGTCCGGCGGGCGGGGGAGTGCCCCGCTGACGCGTACCTGCCGGGGTACACACACCTCCAACGGGCCCAGCCGGTGCTCCTCGCCCACCATCTGCTCGCCCACCATTGGGCCCTCGCGCGCGACGTCGCGCGGTGGCAGGACGCACTGGTCCGGGCTGACGTCTCCCCGCTCGGTGCAGGCGCGCTCGCGGGATCGAGCCTTCCGCTCGATCCCGACGAGACCGCGTCCGCACTCGGGTTCGCGCGGCGCTTCGAGAACTCGCTCGATGCGGTCTCCGATCGCGACTTCGTCGCCGAGGCGTTGTTCGTCGCCGCGCTGGAGCAGGTGCACCTCTCGCGGTTGGGCGAGGAGGTGGTCCTCTTCGCGAGCGAGGAGTTCGGCTTCCTCCGGTTGGCCGAC
>JANOWV010000265.1:0-2281 GCA_031418075.1 Actinomycetes bacterium | reverse complement strand
GAGGTTCGTCGACGAACGGTTCGGCCATGGTCGACCCATCGTAGGCGGCCGCGCAGACGCGACCGTACAAGTGTTCGATCATCGTTGTGGCGTCGGAAACACGCGTATATCGCCGATTTCTGACGCAAGAACGGTGGGGACGCCCTAGATTCGCGGGACTCACCGTGATCGGTGACCCATCGCCCAACCTGCTCCGGGAGGAACCCCATGGCCGACGACCTCGCACACTGGAAGAAGCGACTCGACGACGAGTTCGGACAAGTGACCCGTCGCTTCGACGACATCCACGCCCGCTTCGACAAGGTCGCGAACGCCTCGTCCGAGGACGACCTGTTCGACCGGCTCAAGGAGCTCGAGAAGCGCGTGAAGAAGATCCGCACCGGCGGATGGTTCCGTCCGGGTGCGCGTCAGCACCGCCGTGTCCTCAAGAAGTACAACGAGGCAAAGGCTGCGGGCGGCAGCGCCCCGAGCCAGACCTTCGGCTCCTGATCGACCCCAAGCTCAAGCGCGCCCTCGGCCAGATGGTCAAGGGGGTGCAGGTCGTCGCGGCGACCCACGACGGTGTGACGCGCGCGTACACGTCGCACTGGGTGAGCCAGGTCGCCTTCGAGGAGCCGGTGCTGATGGCATCGGTCTCGCCGAAGCACGATACGCACCCGCTCATCGCGGCGAGCGGCGTGTTCAGCGTGTCGATCCTCGGGGGCGACCAGCTCGACCAGGGGCAGTACTTCTCGTACCCGGGGCGACGCTTCCGCTACATCGCAGAGGAGTTCCTCGAGGACGTCGACGGTTTGCCGGTCGTCGCCGACTGCGTCGCCTGGCTGCGCTGCGAGACCTTCGAGCGCAAGCCCATGCGCGACCACGACCTGTTCTTCGCCGAAGTGACCGCGTACGGCTACGGCCGGTTGAAAGAGCCGCCGTTGCTGTACTCGTCGCGCCACGGGTGGCGCATCCTGGGCGAACGTGCCCGCAAGCCTGGGGACTCCGTCCGCGATCGGCTCCTCGCACGCCTCGCCGACGCCGGCTTCGACGTGGACCCCAACGAGTCCGACGACGAGGACTAGGCGGGCTGCTCCATCGCGGTGGAGTAGGAACCCGAGGTCGCAGCACCGTTGAGCTTGGCCCGGTGGATGAAGGCTGCCTGGGCCGCGGCCACGTTCGCCGGGTCACCCTTCCACGCCTTCAGCGCAGGGGACTGCAGCGCGCGACCGTACGAGAACGACAGCTGCCACGGGTGCGGACCGCGCTGGTTCATCTCGTTGAGCCGGTTCGTCGCCTGCTCGTCGGACTGCCCACCTGACAGGAACACGATTCCCGGGACTGCCGCGGGCACCGTCCAGCGGAAGCAGCGGATCGTCTTCTCGGCAACCTCGGCGTCGGACGCCTGCGCCTTCGCGTCATAGCCCGAGAGCACCATGTTCGGCTTGAGCAGGATGCCCTCGAACATCACGTGCTGGCGGTGCAGCTCGTGGAACAGCTCGGCCTGGGCCTCGGCGGTGACGTCGCTCGCACGGTCGATCGTGTGCGTGCCCTCCATGTAGACCTCGGGCTCGACGATCGGGACGATTCCGGCCTCCTGGCACAGCGCGGCATAACGCGCCAGCGCGTGGGCGTTGGCTTCGTAGCAGTAGCGCGACGGGAGGTCGTCGGTGATCGTGTATGTGGCGCGCCACTTCGCGAACCGGGCCCCGAGCTCGTGGTACTCGGTGAGGCGCTCACGGAGCCCGTCGAGACCCTCGGTGACCGTCTCGTCGCCGTGAGCCAGCGCCAATGGCTTGGCGCCCATGTCGACCTTGATCCCGGGAAGGATCCCCTTCGACGCGAGCAGCTTCGGGAACGGTGTGCCGTCGGCGCTCGCCTGACGGATCGTCTCGTCGAAGAGGATCACGCCACTGATGTGGTCCTCGACCCCAGGGGCCGTGAAGAGCAGGTCGCGATACGCGCGCCGCTGCTCCTCCGTGGACTCCACCTTGATGGAGTCGAACCGCTTCTTGATCGTCCCGCCCGACTCGTCGGCAGCGAGGATGCCCTTGCCGGGCGCGACCAGCGACTCGGCGTTGGCGCGAAGAGTGTCGAGATCCATGCTGTGCGCTCCTGTCATTTCCATTCGCCGATCATTCCCATTCGCCGATCATTCCCATTCGATGGTGCCGGGGGGCTTGCTGGTGATGTCGTAGGCGACCCGGTTGACCCCGGGCACCTCATTGATGATCCGCGACGCCATCCGCTCGAGCAAGTCGTGGGGAAGTCGGGCCCAGTCGGCCGTCATCGCGTCCTCGGA
>JANOWV010000264.1:0-9423 GCA_031418075.1 Actinomycetes bacterium | reverse complement strand
TCCGGTGGACGGTCCCAGCCGCCGGTCGCATCATGCCCCAATCGCGACCGTGCTGCCCACCCTCCGCTCCGACTCCCCACCCCAGGTGCGATTCCTCGACACAGGCGCGTCACTCCACGACGAGCAAGCCGCCCAGGAGCTCGCGGCGGACCAGCGCACGGACGGCATCGGGGTCGGCGAGATCCCAACGCCCCGGACTCCCGATGAGCGAGAGGAGCATCCGGCTCAGGTGGTCGGCGGCCTGGGTGACGTCGACCGCGGGATCGAGCCGTCCAGACGCGCGTTCGGCCTCGAGCAACGGAACGAGGTACGCGGTGATCCACCGGACGACGCGGTGCTGCTCGATCGTCATGAGCGGGAGGAGCACCTCCGGTTCGGTGACCAGCACCTTCTGGAGCACCGCGTGGTCGAGGAGCGACTGACGCGCGAACGCGAGTGCGAGCTCGAGCCGTGCCGCGAGATCGGGAAGGTCGTCGACTGCCTCGGCGAGCCGGATGAAGAAGTGGTTCATCTCCCACCCGACCGTCTCACGCAACAGCTGGTCGCGACCACCGGGGAACAGCCGGTAGATCGTCGCCCGGCTCACCCCCGAGGTGCGGGCAACATCCTCGATCGTCGTCTTGGTGAGACCGAATCGTTCGACGCATTCGTACGCGCCGGCGAACACCCGCTCGCGCTGCTCACTGGCCGCGTCCGTCGTCACACGGCTCAGGGTAGAGCGCCGCGGGAATCCGACGCCCCGAGCCGAACCCAGAGGCCCGAACCCAGACGCCCGAACCCAGACGCGCGGAGGGGGCGGCAGCGCCGCCCCCTCCCTCACGCGTGCATGCCCGGCGTACCGGGCGGTCCCAGATCAGCCGGCCGGAACCTTGTACTTCTTGGCGGCCTTCGACGCCGCGGCCGGCTCGACGAGCGTGAGCCCGATCGGAGCAGCCGGGTCGACGGCGTAGGTCGCCGTGACGAGCGGAGGCTTGCGGGCCGACGCCTTCTTGCCGTACACGTAATCACCGGTCCCGGTGATCGTCAGCGTGCCGATCTGCGTCGACGCCTTGAGGATCCCGGCCTTGGAGACGTCGCCGTTCTTCACGGCCTTCTCCAGGATCTGGGACAGGGCCTGAGCCTGGCCGTACCCGAACACGAAGTACGGGTCCGGCTTCTGGTCGGGCGCGTACTTCTTCTGACGGGCGATGAAGTCGTCCATGCCCGGCACCGACGAGTCACCCCATGCGGCCGCAGACTCGTTCGCGACCCACAGGTGCTGGGTCAGGAAGTCGCTGAGCGACGCGTTGGCGGCGAAGAGCGGGAGCCAGAACGGCGCCAGGGCGATCATCCGCGGCGTGAAGTTCAACGCCACTGACTTCGTCATGATCGCGGTCGCGTCCACTGCGGTCGCGACGACGAGCACTGCGTCGCACTTCGCGTCGGAGAGCTCCTGGATCTGCGCTGTGAGGTCCTCACCCGACTTGAACCGTGGGCTGGGACCGGTCTTGAACTTCAGCACCTTCTTCGCGGTGGCGAACCCGTCGAGGCCGGCATTGCCGAACTCGTCGTCCTGGGCGAGGGCACAGACCTTCTTGCCCTTGCCCTCGGTGCGTGCGTACAGGTCGAGCGAGTTGATGGCCTCGATCTGGTACGGGGCTGCGATCGGGAACAGGTTTGGGTTCTTCACCCAGGTGGCGTCGAGGGTTGCCGGCGCGCCGCCAACCTGGTCGATCCGCATCTTGGGCAGGAGGGCCTGCGTGATCTGCGTCCCGAGGATCTGCTGGAACGCAACGACGTCACCCTTGACCTTGTCGTAGGCCTGGATGGCCTGCGGTGCCTGGTACGCGCTGTCCTCCTGGACGAGCTCGACCTTGTACTTGCCACCGACGCCACCGAGCTCGTCGTTGACGTAGTCCCACCACATCTGGTTCCCCGCGGTGAGCGGGGTGCCGATGATGCTCACGGTGCCGGTGAGCGGGGTGATCACACCGAGCTTGATCGTCTTGCCGTCGAACCCATCGGTCTTCGGCGGCGTCTTCGCGGCGACACCTGCGCTCGCGGGGACGACACCGACGACGGCGAGGGCCGCGACCACCGCGAGGGTGACCGCTCCTCGGACACTTCGTCTCGCCATGGAACATGCCTTTCGTCGGGGTTGGGTCGTTGAGGTTCGGTTGTTGGGGTTCGGGGGATGACCCCGTTCGATCTCGGCCCACATCATGCTCCGTCGAGGAGCCGTTGTCGCAGCGGGCGGGGTTCATCTGCCGGCATGTTGCCGGCCCCGTCGCAATGGTCAGCGGGCCAGCGGCCAGCTCGCGAAGTAGTCGCGGAACCGGCGCCAGATCCCGGCCAGCCCGTTCGGCTCGGTGACCAGGAAGACGATGATCAAGACGGCATAGAGGAGTGCCTTCAGGGCCGGCTTCGAGATGCCCGATTCGGTCACCGATGCCGACACGAACGGCAGCTGATCGGCGAACTCGTCGATGAGCGCCGGCATCGCCCCGACGAGGATCGCGCCGATGATCGGGCCGTAGATGGTGCCGATCCCGCCGACGATGATGATCGCGAGGTACTGGATGGAGAGGTTCAGTCCGAGCGCCTGGTCGTCGGGGACGAGGTACTGGATCCAGATGCCGTAGAACACTCCGGCCGCGGTGGCGATCGCGCTGGAGAGCACGAAGGCGCCGACCTTCGTGCGGAAGAGGCTGACCCCCACCACCTCCGCAGCGACGTCGCGGTCACGAACGGCCTGCAGCGCGCGACCGGCACGCGAACGCACGACGTTCTTGCACAGCAGCGCGGTGATCGCGACGAACGCCCACACGAGGAAGAAGAGACTCTGGTTCCGACCGAGCGTCTCGCCCAACAGGTCGAGCTTCGTGAAGTCGAGGCCGAAGAGCCGCACCTCGAGCGGCATCGGGACACCCGAGTTGCCGCCGGTCACCTCCTCCCAGCTCTTGAAGACGTAGAGCGCGACGAAGACGAGCCCGAGCGTCGCGATGATGAGGTAGTTTCCGCGCAATCGGAGCGCCGGAACGCCGACGACGAAACCGACGAGCGCGCCGAGGACGATCGCGACCGCGAGGTACGCGGGGAACGACCATTCGAGACCACCGAAGTCGACCGGGCGGCCGAGGTAGCTGGCGGTGAACGCGCCGAGGCCGATGAACGCGGCGGTCCCGAGCGACGGCTGCCCGGTGTACCCGGTGAGCATGTTCAGCCCGAGCGCGCCGATCGCGGTGATGCCGGCGAGTGTGAAGACGCTGGCCCAGAAGTCGTCGAGCTGGAACGGCAGCCACAGGTAGAGCGCGAACAACGCGACGAGGAAGATGCGCCCACGCCACGACGGCACCATGCGGACGTCCTGGGCGTAGCTGCGGACCATCCCCCGGCTCGCCGCCATCAGACGCGCCTCACGTCGCGGGTCCCGAACAGCCCATAGGGCCGCACGAGGAGCACAATCAGCATCACGACCCACGGCATGACCGCCGCGAAGCCGTCGGGCAGGAACGGCAGGATGTCCTTCTGGTAGCCGGCGACAAGGACCTCGCCGATCCCGATCATCAGGCCGCCCACCACGGCCCCGAGCGGTGAGTCGAGGCCGCCGAGCACCATGGCCGGGAGCGCCTTCAGCGAGATGATCCCGATCCCGACGCCGAGGCCGGTCGCGGGGCCGGCGCCCGAGCCGAGCATCGTGCCGGCGAGCACGGCGACCACTCCGGCGATCGCCCACGAGAGCGCGACGATGCGCTGCACGTTGATCCCCTGGGCGAGTGCCGCCTCCTGGTCGATCGCGGTGGCGCGCATCGCGACTCCGTACTTCGTGTAGCGGAAGAACGCGAAGAACGCGGCGAGGATCGTCGCGGCGATCACGACCGTGGCGACATCGACTTGGAGGATGTTCACGCTCCCGATCGTGACCTTGCCGAGGCCCCACGGGTTCTCGATGTTCGTGGCCGGGTTACGCCAGATCGTGGTCACCACGGGTTCGACGAGTAGCAACAACCCGACGGTCACGAGGATCACCGCATAGACCGGCCGACCGATCATGCGCCGAAGCACCACGCGCTCCAGGACGATGCCGAGCAGCGCGCCGAGGCCCATCGACACGAGCAGGGCGATCCAGAACGGCAGGTCCCAGGTGGAGGTCGCGTTGTACACGAGGAATGCGCCGAGCACGACCATCCCCGCCTGGGCGAAGTTGATCACGCCGGTGGCGCGGTAGATGACGACGAACCCGAGCCCCACGAGCGCGTACACCGCGCCGAGGGACGCTCCGGATGCGAACAGCTGGAAGAACTTCACGCGTACATCGATTCCACGAGCTCCGCGAACCGTTCGGCGGTCGCGGTGCGCCGGACCTTGAGTGTTGCGGTGAGGGCGCCGTCGTCCTCGCTCAGGTCCTCGGGCAGCAGCGCGAAGGCGCGCACCTGCTCTTCCGCCGACAGGTCCTCGTTCACCGCGTCGACGACGCCCTGCACGAGGTCTCGTACCTCTGGACGGGCGACGAGCGCGGCATGGGTGGTGAACGCGAGACCCTGCTCAGCAGCCCAGTCGCCGACGGCCTCGCCCTCCAGCGAGAGAAGCGCACCGACGTGTGGTCGCCCGTCGCCGACCACGACCGCGGCCCGCACGAACGGCGACCCCGTGAGCCGACGCTCGATCGGTGCCGGCGCGACCGTGTGCCCGCCGGACGTGACGATGACATCCTTGCGGCGCCCGACGATCGTGAGGTTGCCCTCGTCGTCCAACGCACCGAGATCGCCCGTGTGGCACCAGCCGTCTCCGTCGATCGCTCCCCTGGTCTCGTCGGGGTCGTCGAGGTACCCGGCGAAGACGCAACGGCCGCGCACGAGGATCTCGCGATCGGGTGCCACCTTGATCTCCGTCCCCGGCAGCGCCCGACCAACCGAGCCGGTCGGAGCATCGGCACCGACGAGCGTCCCGACGCCGCACGTCTCGGTGAGCCCGTAGATCTCCCGTACGTCCACGCCGAGTGCAGCCCACCACGCGTGGAGGTCGGTCGGCATCGGCGCGCCACCCGCGAGGGCGAGGCGGACCCGCGTCAGGCCGACCCGCTTGCGGACGGGTCCGGTCGCGAGCAGCGACCGCAGCACGCGGGGCCCGCCGCTGGTGCCGAACTTGAACGCGGCACGCTTGACGTGGCCTGCGTTGCGAAGTCCGACGTCGATGCTCTCTCGCAGGCGCTGCCAGAGCCTCGGTGCTCCGAGGAACACCGTCGGACGAACCTCACGGATGTCGTTCTCGAGTGCGTCGCCGCCCTCGCCGAAGTGCACGGTGCACCCGGCGCTGGTGGCCTGGGCCACGGCGAGCACCCGCTCAGCGATCTCGCAGAGCGGCAGGACCGACACGATACGGTCGCCCGCTCGCAAGCCGTATTCCGTCATACCGACTTCGGCGGCTGCGGCCAGGTTGGCGTGCGTGAGCAACGCGCCCTTGGGCTCGCCGGAGGTGCCAGGGGTGAAGGCGATCGCGGCCACATCGTCGGGTGCGAGCCTCCCCACCGCGACACGCCACTCGTCGGGGTCGGCAGACCGGAGCTCGACCGCTTCGCGCGAACCCAAGGACTCCAGGGCGTCGAAGCTCGACGCCGGGTCCTCGAGCAGTCGGATGCCGCGGGTGTCGATGACGACGATCCGTTCGAGCGAGCTCCCCTTCTGCAACTCGAGCAGCTTGTCGAGCTGCTCTTCGTCCTCGACCACCGCGACGCGCGCACCGCTGCGCGCCAGCAGCAGTCCGACCTCGGCGACCGGGGTCGTGGGAAACACGCCGACGGTAGAGGCACCGAGGCCCTGCACCGCGAGGTCGGTGACGATCCACTCGGGACGGTTCTCGCTCAGGAGCAACACCCGCTCGCCGCGACTGACGCCGAACGTCGCGAGCGCTCGCCCGACCGCCTCGACCCGGTCGGCGTGCTCCCGCCAGGAGATCTCACGCCAGCGACCCAGCTCCTTGACCCGCATCGCGACCGCCTTGGGTCGCATCTCGGACTGGAGGAGCAGCCATTCGGGGAGCGTCGCCGGACCCGCCGCGAGGTCGGGTGCCGGCGGAGGTGCAATGGTCGCGGTCATGTCTCCCCCGATCCCAGGTAGGCGGCGATCACTCGGGGGTTGGCCTGCACCTCGGCGGGTCCGCCGAGGGCGATCGGCTCGCCGAAGTCGAGGACGAGCAAGCGGTCGGCGAGCTCCATCACCATGTGGAGGTCGTGCTCCACGAGGATCATCGTGAGGTTCAGCTCGTGGCGGATCTCGAGGATCAGTCGCGCCATGTCCTCGGTCTCGCCCAGGTTCATCCCGGCGACCGGCTCGTCGAGCAGCAGGATGCGCGGGTCCATCGCGAGGGCTCGGCCGAGCTCGATCTTCTTCTGGATGCCGTACGGGAGCGAGCCCACCGGTTCGTAGCGGAACGGCTGGAGCGCCAACAGCTCGATGATCTCCTCGACGCGCCGCCGGTTGGCGATCTCCTCGTTCCGGGCCCGGCCGACCCAGGCCATCCCGCTGAGGAACCCAGAGCGCATGCGGACATGGCGCCCGAGCATGAGGTTGTCGATGACGTTGAGGTTCACGAACAACCCGAGGTTCTGGAACGTGCGCGCCATCCCGAGCTGCGCGATCGCGGGCGGTCGGCGACCGACGATCTCCACACCCTGGAAGCGGATACTTCCCTCCTGCGGTCGGTACACACCGTTCAGGCAGTTGAAGATCGACGTCTTCCCGGCACCGTTCGGTCCGATCACCGCGAAGAGCTCGTTCTCCTCGACGGTGAAGTTGACCCCTCGCAGCGCAGTCACCCCGCCGAACTGGAGCGTGACGTCCTTGACCTCGAGGAGCGAGCCGTCGTAGCGGCGATGTTCGAGGCGCGAGGAGGTGAACGTCACGTCACGCGCTCCACCGGCGGTGGCGGCGGTACCCCTTGAGGTCCTTGAACGAGCGGCGGCCGCGCTCCCCCATCCCCAGGTACGCCTCGCGGATCTCGTCGTCACCGAGCAGCTCGGAGCCGAGCCCCTCGCGAACGACGTGCCCGCTCTCCAGCACCGCGGCGCGATGCGCGATCGACAACGCCATCATGGCGTTCTGCTCGACGAGCAACACACTCATGCCGCCTTCGGCGATCGTGACGATCGTGTCGCGGATCTGCTCCTGGATGAGCGGGGCGAGCCCGAGCGACGGTTCGTCGAGGAGCAGGAGCCGCGGTGCTGCCATCAGCGCACGACCGATCGCACACATCTGCTGCTCACCCCCCGACAGGTACCCGGCGACCGAGCGGCGGCGTTCGGCGAGCACGGGGAACATCTCCAGCACGTGGTCGTAGGTTTCCCGGGCCCCGGCGCGGTCTCGCCGAGTGAACCCACCCGACCGCAGGTTCTCGTCGACCGTGAGCTCGGCGAAGATCCGTCGACCCTCCATGACCTGGGCGAGTCCGCGGCGCACGATCGCGGGCGCGCTGAGCCCGAGCACGGACTCACCGTCGAGCAGGACATCGCCGCGGACCACACGGCCGTCGTGCACCTCGACCAGACCGGACACGGCGCGCAGCAGGCTGGTCTTGCCCGCGCCGTTGGCACCGAGCAGGGCCACGATCTCGCCGGCCCCGACGTCGAGGCTGACGCCGCGCACGGCGCGCACGACACCGCCGTAGAGCACCTCGAGACTCCGTACCGCGAGCAGCGGCTGGTCACTCACCGGGCGGACGCTATCCGCGCTGGACGGCCCGCGCGGCGAGTCGCGTCCGCGCGGGCCCCGCGACCCGATTCAGCTGTCGAGTAGGGCGTCGAGCCCGATCGTCAGGCCGGGCCGGTGCTCGATGGCTCGCACGGCCAAGAGCACACCCGGCATGAACGACGTCCGGTCGTAGCTGTCGTGGCGGATCGAGAGGGACTGGCCCGTGGTGCCGAGCAGCACCTCCTGGTGGGCAACCATGCCCCGGAGTCGAACCGAGTGGATCCGGATCCCACCGGGACCCGATCCGCCGCGCGCCCCGTCGGCGATCGTCTTCTCGGTCGGATCCGCGGCCCATTGGTCCGACGCGTCGGCCATGCGTTCGGCCGTGAGCATGGCCGTCCCCGATGGTGCGTCCACCTTCTGGTCGTGGTGCAGCTCGATGATCTCCGCGGTCTCGAAGTACGGCGCCGCGAGTGCGGCGAACCGCATCATCAGGACGGCGCCAATTGCGAAGTTCGGAGCGATGATCGCGTTCGCGGTCGAGGCGTCGAACGCGACGCCGAGCTCGGTGAGGTCGGTGTCGGAGAATCCCGTGGTCCCTACGACGGCATGGACGCCGTTCGCTGCGCACCAGCGCACGTTCTCGCGTGCGGCATCGACGACGGTGAAGTCGACCGCCACGTCGGCTCCGGCGTCGGTGAGCTCGTCGGCGCTCCTCGCGACCCGCAAGCCGGTGTCTGGCACACCGAGCTGCTGGAGGTCGATGCCGGCGTGATACGGGTCGACCGCCGCGACCAGGTCGAGATCAGGAGCGGCAGCCACCGCGCCGCACACGGTCGCGCCCATGCGGCCGCCGGCACCGAATACCCCGACCTTCAACCGGTTCGTTCCCATCGGCCGCAGGGTACCGGGGCGGATGCGCGAACGCTCAGGACATCCGGTCGGCGAGCTGGGCGTGCTCGATCGGGCCCACGACGGCGAGCGTCCGCTCGGGCGACGCGAGCAGGCGCTCCACAACCCGGGCCACGTCCTTGGCACCGACCGCGTCGACGTCGGCGACGAGATCGTCGAGCGACGGGATCTCGCCGAGCGTGAGCTCGCTGCGTCCGATCCGGTGCATCCGGGAGCTCGAGCTCTCGAGCGAGAGGGCGAGGGACCCGGTGAGGTGCCCCTTGGCGGCGTCGAGCTCGCGGTCGGTCACCCCGCCGTCAGCGACGATGCGGGCAAGCTCGCCATCGAAGACCTCGAGGAGCTCGTCGAGCCGTTCGGGCGCAGTTCCCGCGGCAACCGCGAGCGTGCCGGTCTCCTCGTAGGCGCTCCGGTAGGCGTAGACGGAGTAGGCGAGCCCGCGCTTCTCGCGCACTTCCTGGAAGAGCCGTGACGACATGCCCCCGCCGAGCGCCTGGGCGAGCACACCGAGGGCGTACCGATCGGGATCGTCGCGTCGCAGCGCGCGCACCCCGAGGACGACGTGGGCCTGCTCGGTGTCGCGGGTCAGGACGGCGAGCGAGGAGGGAGCGGGCTCACCGGGCCACGTCGCACGCGCGGGTCGTACGCCGTCGGTGCCCACCAAGCCGGCCTCGACGAGCGCCACCACCTCGTCGTGATCGAGGTTGCCTGCTGCCGCTACCACGACGTTGCTCGGGTGGTAGTGCTCGGCGTGGAAGGCACCGATCTCGTCGGGACCCATCGCACGGATGGTGTCGGGAGTGCCGATGACGTCGCGCCCGATCGGATGCGACGGGAACAGCGCTCCGGC
>JANOWV010000263.1:0-3360 GCA_031418075.1 Actinomycetes bacterium | reverse complement strand
CCCGTCGGCGTCGCCCGAGGAGCGCCACCCCGTCGAGGCGCTCGCCGGTGGCCACGGTGATCGCCCACGGCTCGTACCGGGGGAAGGCGCCCACCCAGGCTTGGAGCCAGGGTCGACGGAACGTGATCGGAGCGTCGGTCGCGTCGAAGAGGTCGTCGAGCGCGGGGCCGAGATCACTGAGCACCCCCGCGCCGCGCGACTCGCGGGTCTGGAGCTCGGTGTCGCGGCCGGCGCGGTCCGCGAGTTCCATCGCCGACGAACCTACCCTGGCCACCGACGACGGACGCGCACACGACTGGAGCCCGCGACCAATGGCGTCTCGCATGAGCGGGAGCTCGCCGAGGACGGTGCCCCCGGCCCGCGCGATGGCGGGGGCGGTGGCGCTGGCCGGCGCGGCCGCGGCGACCGGACTCGCGTTCGGTGTGCTCGGTGCCCGGGTGGGGCCATGGACGATCGTGGCGATCCCCGCCCTGGGGCTGTGGTTCGCGGCGGTCCTCGCCCGGCCGGTGTGGGCGATCGTCCTGGTGTTCGTCTCATTGCCGATCGCGCTGACCGGCGTCCCGATCGGCTCACTCCAGGTGATCGACATCGTCTCCGTGGGCGCGGTCGGCGCAGTCGTCGTGGCCGTGCTCGTGGGTCGGACCGAGGTGTCGTTGCGCATCCCGGCGTTCGGCTGGGCACTGGCACTCTGCGCCACCGGCATCGTCGCGGTTCCGGGCGCACTCGAGGTGGGCTCCGCGACGACTCGGATGGTGAGCGTCGTCTTCGGGTTCTTGCTCGCGGTGGCTGTCGTCGCAGCCTGTCGGAGCCTGGCCGACGTCCGGATCCTGGTCGCGGTGTTCCTCGTCGTGGGTGTCGTGATGACGCTGCTCGCGTTCCAGAACCTGTCGGCGATCCGCCCCGAGGCCGGCGGGCTCGTCGTGCGAGACCGCCCGAGTGGGGTGTTCGGCGACCCCAATGAGCTGGGCTCGTTCTCGGTGATGCTGCTGCTCGTCGCGCTCGGCGCGCTCCTCGCGAAGGTCGAGCCGTGGCTGCGTGTCCTGGCCGCGGTCGCGGCAGTGCTCGCGGCCGCAGCCCTCGTGCTCTCGTTGTCGCGCGGATCCTGGATCGGTGCCGCCATCGGCGTCATCGGCCTGATGATCCTCCTGCCCCAGTTTCGCCGCGCGCTGTTCGGCGTCTTCGTCTGCGCCGCGGTGCTCGGACTCTCGGTCGGGGTCTTCCGCGCGAACGCCCCGGAGATCAAGGTGGTTCGGGAACGGCTCGGGACGGTCAATTCCGCGATCAACAGCCCCTACGACGACCGCCCGAGCATCTGGGCCGAGGCATTCCGCGAGATCGGCGCGCGGCCGCTGTTGGGCTACGGCCCGGCGAACTTCGTCTTCGCGTCGGCGAAGTCCGGCTCCGAGGCACGCACGGTGGGCGCGCTCCATGCGCACGACGTCCTCCTCACCGTCGGCGCGGAGACCGGCCTGGCGGCGGTGGTGTTCCTGGTCGGGATGACGGTCGCGGTCGGACTCGCGATCCGACGGTCCGTGCGGGGGTTGCGACGCGCGCCCGAAGCCGCGCTGGTCGCGGGCATCGGCGCGGCGCTCTTCGGCGAGGTCGGTCACGGGTTGATCGAGAACACCACCGGGAACCCGATGTTGCTCGCCTTGCTGTGGGTCCTCATGGGGATCGCGTTGGCCACGGACCGACTGTCCGATCGCCGAACGGGACGTCCGATGGGTGCTGCGTTGACCCGCGTCAGCCCCGGACGCGCCGCAGCACGGACCGGATCGGCCTGGTGAGTGCCACCGCGGCGCGGGTCGCGCGGGAGAACCGCACCGCGAGGTAGTGGCCGCCAGTCTTGAAGCGGAAGGTACGCGAGCTGTCGTAGGGCGTCACCTGCACGCGGGCGCGATCGAACGGACCCGTTCCGGGCCGGTCGATCGAGAACGCCGCCTCGAGCCCGAGGGAGGCTGCGGCTGTCTGCGCATCGGGGGAGCCGTGGCTGAACGGGAACGCGAGGAAGCGGGGCTCGCGGCCGAGCAAGGTGCGCAGGATGGCGAGGCTCTCGGCGAGGTCGTGCGCCGCGGTGGCCTCGTCGGCGCCGGTCAGGTCGGTGTGAGCATGGCCGTGCGGCTCGATCGACAGTCCCCGCGACTCGGCGTCGCGGAGCTCGTCGGCAGTCATGATGTCGAGCCGGCACGGACATGGCGCATCCCATCGGTTCTCGTCGCCGATGTACGCCGTCGGCACGAACATCGTTGCCGGGAAACCGTGATGTTCCAGGACCGGGAGCGCGTGCTCGAGCACGGACCGGTACCCGTCATCGAAGGTGATCGCGACGGCGGGCTTGCCCGGCACGAGACACTCGTCGAGCGCCTCCGCGAGGGAGACGACGCGTCGCGTCCGCGCGAGATCCGCCATCTGCTCGGCGAAGGCCTGCGGTGAGACGAAGAGGCTGTTGGTGTCGTCGGCCCACGAGCAGTCGCCGACCGCGTGGTACGCGAGCACCGTGCACCGTGGTCGCCGATGCCCGCTCCGACGACTCTTCCGAAAACTTCCGGGGCCCGGCACGTCCAGAGCCTAGAAGCGCCCCTTGCGGACGTCGCGTATCCCGTCGACGACACCGAGCGCGCCGCGGAGGTTCCCATTGATCAGGCGATGCACGGCGAGCAGCGCGACCATCATCCCGAAGCGCACGCGCGTAGCCGGCCTCGGATCGAAGTTCTTGCGGAACAGGTAGGTCCGGTTGAGGACGACTCGGCGGGCGAACTCGCGTGTTGCGCTGCCGGCGAACCCTGCGTTGTCGTGATGGACGACGAGGTGCGGCTCGTATCGGATCCGTCCCCGTCGTGACAGCCGGCACGAGAAGTCCTCGTCCTCTGCGAGTGCGTAGCCCTCGAGGTGCTCGTCGAAGCCCACGTCGCGTGCAACTGCAGTTCGTGCCGACATGAAGCACCCGGGCATGAACTCGACGTCGCGGGGTGTGTCGAGATCGGTGAGTCGGCGCGGGTATCCGTACGTCGTGAAGGTCCCCTCGTCGCGCGGTCGGAAGACCAGCCGGCGCAGCTTCGACGTCTGGTGGCCGACGCGATGACTCTGGGGTTCGAGCACCTTGCCGGTGACGCCCACGATCGCGTCATCGAGATAGACGCGTGGGAGCCCGTCGAAGACGTCGCGCTCGGGCCGAGCATCGTCGTCGAGGAACAGGACCACGTCACCGCTGGCTTCCCGGAGCGCGACGTTGCGTTGGAGGGTCAAACCCGGCGCGCACGCGACATATCGGGCGCGGGCGGCACCGGTCTCGGGCACGACCACCGGCTCGGCCGATCGTTCGGGATCGCCGTCGACGACGAGCACCTCGAACGGTGCGGG
>JANOWV010000262.1:0-2041 GCA_031418075.1 Actinomycetes bacterium | reverse complement strand
CGGGAACATGATCCTCCCCTGGATACCGGTTGCACTCCTCCTGGTCGTGCTCTCGACCTGCTTCGTCCTCGGGCTCGGGTTCATCCTCGCTCCGATGAACGTGTACCTCCGAGACGTCAAGCACCTTGTGGCGATCGCGCTGCAGGTGCTCTTCTACTCGGCACCGATCGTGTACCCGGCCTCCCTCGTCCCCCGGCACAGTGATGTGCTGGGGATGAACCTTCCTCTGCGTCAGATCTACGACCTGAACCCGCTCGTGACGATGGTCTCGCTGTACCGGGATGTCTTCTATGACCTTCGGTTCCCGGACCTCGGCGACCTGCTCTACTTCTCGGTCTGGGCGGTGGGCCTCTTGGTGGTGGGCCACTGGGTGTTCGGTCGCCTCGATCGCCGGCTCGCGGAGGAAGTGTGACGGGCGAAGCCGCGATCACGGTCTCCGGCGTCTCGAAGCGGTACCGGAAGTACCACGAGCGCAATCAGTCGCTGAAGGCGACCGTCATGCGCGGGCGTCGGGCCCGCTACGACGAGTTCTGGGCGCTGCGCGAGGTCACACTCGAGATCACAGCCGGAACCACATACGGGCTCGTGGGCGAGAACGGATCCGGGAAGAGCACGCTGCTCAAGTGCATGGCGCGCATCCTGCGGCCGGACGAAGGAGAGCTCGACGTTCGGGGAAAGGTCTCCGCGCTCCTCGAGCTGGGTGCCGGATTTCACCCGGAGCTCAGCGGCCGCGAGAACGTGTTTCTCAATGGGGCGCTGCTCGGTATGAGTCAACGGGCGATCAGGTCGCGATTCGACGACATCGTCGGGTTCGCTGGACTCGAGGAGTTCATCGACGCGCCGGTCAAGAACTACTCGTCGGGCATGTACGTCCGACTGGGGTTCGCGGTTGCCATCAACGTTGATCCCGACGTACTGCTCGTCGACGAGGTCTTGGCGGTCGGGGATGCTGAGTTCCAGGATCGATGCAACGAGAAGTTCGCCGAGCTCCGTACCTCGGGGAAGACGATCGTGATCGTCAGTCACGCGCTCGAATCGATTCGCAACCTGTGCGACGAGGCAGCGTTCTTGGAGCATGGGGTCCTGCGCGGCGTAGGTCCGTCAGCAGAGGTCTGTGATCAGTATCTCGACGAGGTGCACGCGAACCGCGCCGACGGCAGCCTTGACGGTACGCGTTTCGGTTCCGGTGAGGCGCGCATCGAGCGCGTGGAGCTGCTCGGAGCCGACGGACGGCCGACGTTCGACGTGCGCACCGGGGATTCGGTGACTATCCGGTTGCACTTCCACGCCGACGAACCGATCGAGCGGCCCGTGTTCGGTCTCGGGGTCTCGCGGATCGACGGACTCCATGTCAGCGGCCCCAACACGAAGGACGCCGATCTGATCCCCGAGAAGATCTCGGGTGCCGGCTTCATAGACCTCAGCATCGATCGACTGTTGCTCATTCCGGGGACGTACCAGATCAGCGCGTCGCTCTTCGACTTCCATCTCAGCCATGCCTACGACTCTCGTCTTCACATCTACCGCTTCGACGTCGGGCACGGAGAGCCCAAGGAGCGGTTCGGACTGGTGTCCCTCGGTGGGACCTGGGAAATGCCGCCCGGGGGGGAGCACGCATGAGCACGTCGGGACCCGGAGCCGACGCCCGGTCGACGCGCGCCGACATCGTCTCGGTCGTCGTCGTCGCCGGCGACGACCTCGACGCGGCGATCGACACCGCCGAGCTGGTCGACGAGGAGATCCCGGGTATCACCCTGGAGCGGTTGATCGTCGGCAGCGGTTCCGACCTCGCCGATCGAGTCCGGCGACGCCTCCCGGACGCCGTGACGCTTGCCATCGATCCCAGCGCGTCGCTCGCTGCCGCGCGCAACGCCGGCGTAGCGAAGGCAAGAGGTGCGTACGTCGCGTTCGTCGAGCGCGACGCCGTTCCGGAGCATCGCTGGCTCGGCGGGCTTCTCGATGCGATCCGTGGCAACGCCAACGCGGCGGTTGCCGCGAGCAAGGTGCTCTACGACGACCGCAGTGTCGCGTATGCCGAAGC
>JANOWV010000261.1:0-7779 GCA_031418075.1 Actinomycetes bacterium | reverse complement strand
GCGATGAGTGAGGCCACCATGTCAGGCGTCCCCATCTCCCCCGTCGGGGGCATCATCTTCATGTACTCGCGCGGGTGGCTGCCCTCGACGAATCCGAAGTCCTTCGTGATCGGCGTGTCGATGCCCGCGGGGGCTACGGCGTTGACGCGCACACCACGAGTGTTGAACTCCACCGCCATGGAGCGGGTCATCAGCGAGATGCCACCCTTCGACGCGCAGTACGCAGCGTTGTAGGGCTGGCCGAAGATCCCGGCGCTCGACGAGATGTTGACGATGCACCCCTTGGTCTCGAGCAGGTGCGGCAGGCAGGCGCGCGACATCGCGAACGCACCGATCAGGTTCACCTCGAGGATGCGCCGGAATTCCTCGACCGGCTGCTCCTCGGAGCGGGCAAACTTCCCGATCCCGGCGATGTTGGCCAGCACCGCCGGTCGACCGAGCTCGGCTGTGATCGTGGCGATGACGTCGGTGACGGCATTCGCGTCGGTGACGTCGAGGTGCCAGTGCTGCGCCCTTCCCTTCGCGCCCACGATGCGGACCGCGGTGGACTCGGCGTTGGACTCGTTCACGTCGAGACAGGCGACCAACGCCCCCTCGGACCCGAATCGCTCGGCAGTGGCGGCGCCGATGCCCGAGCCTGCGCCCGTCACCACCACCACCCGATCATCGAAGCGTGCCATGGCGAGCGAACCTACTTGCTTTCCGCCGAGTCGCTTTCCACCGGGTTGCCCGCTGACGTCGGACCCGGGGTCAGCAACGGGACGATCCCCGCGAGGAAGCCGTTCACGTTGGATCGCTTCAGGTGCGACGTCGCCGCATGCTCCTCGCTCGCGAACCCTTCGAAGTCGTCGGAGCGCAACAAGCGCAGCAATCCAGCGGCGACGTCGTCGGGCGACTGGGCATTCGGGTCCGGAGGGAACGGTTCCTCGTTCTCTGGCGTCGGCCGCGAGAACTCGGTTGCCGTCGTACCGGGGACCAGGAGCTGGGCGCGAACACCCGTGCCGAGCAGGTCGAGGTACAGACCCTCGGTCCACAGCTCGAGCGCGGCCTTGGACGCCGCGTAGGCGCCGACCCGGAGCGCCGCGCTGCGCGTGCCCATCGACGAGACGTTGACGATCCTCCCCCAGCCTCGCTCGACCATCCGGGGCAGGAGCGCATTCGTGAGCACGACGGGCGCCAGGAAGTTGATGTCGAGGACACCTCGGAGCTCGTCGAGAGCAAGGTCGGGCATGCGGCGACGCTTCGCCACGCCGGCGTTGTTGATCAGGACGTCGACGCGGCCGAGCGTGCGCTCGACCTCGGCCGCGAACGACGCGAGTCCGTCGATCTCCGAGAGATCCACCACGAACAGCTCGGAGTCGGGCGCGTGCACGCGGCAAGCGTCGAGCACCTCGCGCAACCGGTCCTCACGTCGGGCACAGATCCCCACCGCGGCGGCACCGGCCTCGGCCAGCGCCCGGGCGCTCGCCGCGCCGATCCCTGACGACGCCCCCGTGACCAGGGCGACGCGTCCAGCGATCGGATCTTCGCCCGCGCTCGCCGCGGACATCGTGTCGGCCAACTACTTGATCACCACCGGGTTCACCGGGCTCCCGACCGCGTGGGTGAACGGGAGCGGCGACGCATCGAGGAAGAACGAGTACCGGCCGTCGTCGGCACAGTCGCGTGCGAGCTCCTCGAGATCCCAGTTCTGGCCCTGGGTCATCCCCATGTCGACGAGGTGGAGGAGATGGACGGGCAACATCGCGTCCTCCCGCTCCGACGGGAAGCACTCGAAGACGATGTTGTCGGTCGCAACGGCGGCGACGTCGTGGGAATGGAACCACTCGACCGTCTGGAGCGACGGTCCGGAACAAGGTGTTCCGTACGCCTCGCGGTCGCCCGCGTGGAAGAGCTGCATCTGGCCGGTGCGGATCAGCACGATGTCGCCCGACCTGACTTGCACCTTGCCGAGCTCGCAGGCGGCATCGAGGTCGGCCGCGGTGAGCGGGTAGTTGCCCTCGATCCGCTCTACGCCCTTGGCCTTCGCCACGTCGAGCAACACGCCACGGCCGACGATCGTGCGGATCTTGTCGATACCCATCCGGGCCGCACCGGCCGCGCTGATGACGTCGCTGGACTTCACACCGTTGTAGAGGTTGCCCTCGTAGCTCACGTGGGCGAGCGCATCCCAGTGGGTGCCGGCCTGGATCCCCATCGCGACCTTGTCGTCGCTCGTGGTGAAGTCGGCCGGATCACCGAGGAGTGGGATGTCGACCATGATCATCTCGCGCACCGGGTTGTCGCGGCCCGGGATCGCACCCATCTGGGGTCCGTGCTCGTCGAGCGGGAGCCCGAGCGCGAGACGCTTCCCCTTCTGGATCTCCTTGGCCGCGGCCGCCACGACCGCGTCGGTGATCAGGTTCAACGTCCCGATCTCGTCGTCGTCTCCCCATCGGCCCCAGTTGCGGACCTTCGCCGCGAGCTCTTTGACCTCGGGTGGCATCGCCATGTCGTTCCCCTCTCTATCGCACGCGTCTAGGACGCGAGCGGCTCGGCTTCGAATCGATCCGCGTCGACTTCGATCCAGGTCGCGCGCGCACTCGCCCGCAGGTCGCCCATGTCGGTGGTGAGGACGACGGACACATGCCCTTTTCGTCCCTCACGAGCGATGAGCCGCGACAGCACGATGTAGCGGTACCCCACGGGTACCGGCCCGAGGCGCTCGACGGCGAGCCGACCGAGCACGAAGGCGGAATCCGCTTCCCCTGGACCGAGCAAGGGCGAGACGCCGGGGCAGTCGAGCGCGGCCCACACGAACTCCGGACGCACATTCCCGTCGTCATCGGCGAGAGATGGGTCGGGGATCCACGGCGCTGCGTGGACGCCGTCGTCACGGCCGGCAACCGGCCCGAACACGAGCCCGAGCCCATCGGGAGCGTGGCGGTCGGTGCCACACGCGAAGCACGTACGGAACGCGAACGACTCCAACGCGGCGCGCCCCGCCTCCGCCGCCGCTTCGGCATCGGCGAAACGGATCGGGTTCGGGACGTCGACCTCGAGCGGGCCGATCGGCTTGGCATCCGCGATGACCGTGTCGCCGTCGCGCAGCGCAGCCAGCCCACCCTTGTGCACCACGACCTCGAGCGGCCGCTCCAGTGGCGGTGGGAGGCGCAGCGTGACCTCGACCGGCTCCCCGACCTCGACGGCGAGGAGACCGGCGACGTACCCGCCGTGACCCGATCCCGGCGGTCCGCAGAAGCGGCGCTCGACGACGATCACACGCGTCGGTCTACGGAGCCGAGACGGTGAGGACGCCGCGGGCGAGCTTGCCCTCGTGCAGGTCGTGGACCGCCGACTCCCAGTCGTCGAGCGGGTAGCGCTCACTCACCAGCTCATCGAGCTTGATGAGTCCACGCTGGTACGCGTCGACGATGAGCGGGATGTCCCAGTGGGGTCGGTGCGACCCCGCTCGCGATCCGGTGACGGTGCGCTCGACGTGGGTGAAGTTCGTGACACGGGCAGGCACGGTCGCGGTCGGCGCCGGAACACCGACGGCGACGGCCGTGCCGCCCCAGTCGAGCATCTCGAGGCACTGGTTGAGGATGTCAGGGTGTCCGACGCAGTCGAAGGCGTAGTCGACCCCGCCTTCACCGAAGGATCCGACCACGTTCGCGATCACGGTCGGGAACCACTCGCGGATGATCGCAACGACATCGACACCTTCCCCGGCGAGGATGAAGTCGGTCGCGCCGAAGTTGCGCGCCGCCGCCTCTTTCCCGGCGACGGTGTCGACCGCGATGATCCGGCTCGCGCCCTTGACCTTCGCGCCCTGGATGACGTTCAGGCCGACACCGCCGACGCCGAACACCACCCAGGTGTCGCCGAGTCCGAGGTCGGTGCGGTTCCACACGGTGCCGATCCCCGTGAGCACGCCGCAGCCGATCAGCGCGGCGACCGACAAGTCGATCTCCGGGTCGATCTTCACGCACTGCACTCCCTGGACCACCGTGTACTCCGACAAGCACGAGGTGGCGGCGAAGTTCCACGCGGGTTCGCCGCCGACGGTGAACGGCTGGCTCGCGTTCGAGATGCTCTTGCGGCAGTACGCGGGTCGTCCGGTGTTGCACCACTTGCAATGCCCGCAGAACGCGAGCGTGTGGAGCACGATGTGGTCGCCTGGCTCGACGTGCGTGACCGCTTCCCCAATCGCATCCACGACCCCCGCGCCCTCGTGGCCGAGGACCGCGGGCGGCGGCCATGGGATCGTGCCGTCGAGGACCGACAGGTCGCTGTGGCAGAGGCCGGCCGACGTGACCCGGACCCTCACCTCGGTGGGCCCGGGCGGGCGCACCTCGACGTCGTCACGGATCGTCGCGACCTTGCCGTCGAACACCAACGCCTTCATCTCATCCGCTCTTCCGCTCGTCCTGGGTGGATGTTCACTTTCGACTGCACGCTCAACCGGGCCAGACGACGCTCTGGATCTCCGTGTACGCGTGGAGTCCGAAGTCGCCGCCGTCGCGCCCGACGCCGCTCATCTTGAAACCGCCGAACGGTGCCTCGTGGTTGCGCTGTGCCGTGTTGATCCCGACGTTGCCCGCTTCGAGCCGCTGAGCCATCGCGTAGGCCGCAGCGGTGTCCTCGGAGAAGACGTAGTCGTAGAGACCGAACTCGGAGTCGTTGGCGATGGCGATCGCCTCCTCGTCGTCGTCGTACGGCACGACCACGATGACCGGGCCGAAGATCTCCTCGCGCACGGCCTTCATCTGGTTCGTGCACCCCGCGAGGAGTGTCGGCCCGACGTAGAAGCCTCGGTCGATGCCGGCGGGGTCGCGGCCGTCGACGAGCACTTCGGCGCCCTCGTCGGCCCCCGACTGCACGTAGCCGGCGATCCGGTCCCGGTGTGCCGCCGAGATCACCGGACCGACGACCGTGTCCGCGGCGTCGGGCGGGCCGATCTTCAGCTGCGGCGCCGTGGCCTGGAGCCCGGCGATGAGCGCATCGACCTTGCTGCGGTGCACGATCGCCCGGGTCGGTGCGGTGCAGATCTGCCCCGAGTGGAAGCCCCACACGCTCGCGAGCCCGGCGATCGCCTTGGCGACGTCGGCGTCGGCGCGCACGATGCACGCACCCTTCCCACCGAGCTCGAGCAGGAGACGCTTCATGGTCTTCCCGCCGGCTTCGAAGATGCTCGCCCCCACTCCCGTCGATCCCGTGAACGAGATCATGTCGATGTTCTTGGAGTCGACGAGCGCCTGACCCGATTCCGGGGTCGAGCCGGTGATGACGTTCACGACGCCGGGCGGGAAGCCGACGGCCTCACAGATCTCGGCGAGCTCGATGATCGCGAGCGGATCCTGCGGGGCGGGCTTCATCACGATGGTGTTGCCGGTGGCAAGCGCGGGGCCGATCTTCCCGGCCATGTTCACCAATGGGAAGTTGTACGGCGAGATGCAGGCGACAACCCCGACCGGCTGGCGCAGCACCTGACCGCCGATCACGCCGCCCGCGGCGAGCGGCGTCGTGGGCATGATCGACGGAGGCAGCGGGATGCTGATGTCCTGCATCGCACCACGCGCGTAGCGCTCGAACCGGGCGACCGCCTGGGGCACCTGGAGCGACGAGCCGACCTTCAGGGTCGCGCCGGTCTCCGCCATGATCAGCGGGAGCAGGTCATCGCTGCGCTTGCGTACTTCTTCGCCCAACGCGATGAGGAGGTTGGCCCGCTCCTCGGGGCTCGTGCGCTTCCAGGCGGGAAGCACGTCGCGGGCTGCCTGCGCGGCTGCTTCGGCGTCGGCGGCGCTCGCCTCCGGCGCCTCGTTGACGATCTCCTCCGTTGCCGGGTTCACGATCGCGTAGGTACCGGCGGAGCCATCGACCCACTCGCCGCCGATCCCCAGCCGGTACCGCTTGTCGGTCGCGATCGCCATCGTCTCCCTCGCTGCTCAGGTGTGCCTCGTTGGCGTGTGCCTCGTTGGGGTGTGCCTCGTTCCGGCGTGCCCGTCGGGCGCGGACGGTACCACCTCGAATTCGACGGTCATGCCCCTGCGGGGACCGGCACCGTGCGGGTGTCGCGCCCCGAGCGCAGGATGCCACCCGGCAGATCCCCGGTGACCTTCCCACCTGCAATGACCGCTCGCCCGTTCACGAGCACCGTGGGAACACCGATCGCGCCCGAGAAGAGGCGCGGCGTCCCCCCGGGGAGATCGTGGACCATCTTGGCGTCCTCCGCCCCGACGGTCTCGGGATCGAAGAGCACGACGTCGGCGTGCATCCCCTCCGCCAACACCCCGCGGTCACGCAGACCGAACAGCTCCGCGGGTGCCTGGGTGATGAGATGCACGGCACGCTCGAGCCCGACGAGCTTGCGCCCGCGCAGGCAGTCCTTCAGGAACTGCGTGGTGTACGGCGCTCCGCACATGCGGTCGAGGTGCGCGCCGGCATCAGAGCCGCCGAGCAGCACATCGTCGCGCTCCCATGCCTGTCGCCGGAGCTCCCAGCTGTCGGCGTCGTCGTCGGTTGGAATGGGCCACAGGACCGTGCGCAGCCCGTCGGCGATCACGATGTCGAGGAGCGTGTCGAACGTCGAATGCCCGCGCTCGGCGGCGATGTCGCCGATCACCCGCCCCCGCAGACCCTCGTTCTCCGGCGCGTACGTGTCGCCGAGCTGGTAGCGACCCCACTCCGTGAGCCGGGAGAACACGCCGGCATCGGGTGACTGCGCCCGCTCGTCCAGGTGCGTCCGCACTGCTGGGTCCCGCAGGCGCTCGATGCGCTCCGGCACCGGAAGCTTCATGACCTCGCCCCAGTCGGGGAGCATGAAGAGCGCGCAATAGGTGCCGAAGCTCATGTTCATCTCGACGAGCACGGGCATCGTCAGCGCCACGGCCTTCCCACCCTGGGCGGCGGCGTTCTCGCATGCCGCGAGCTGGGCCCGGTAGCGCTCGGGCTCCTTGGCGTCGACGGTGAGCACGTTCCAGTTCAGCGGTCGCCGGGCCGCCAACGTCATCGCCGCCATCAGCTCGACCTCGTCGTCGCGGAAGCCGCGCATGCAGCCGTCGGTGACGTACTCGAGCGTCGTGCCTTCGTGGTCCCGCACCGCCGCGCAGAGCGCGAGGACCTCGTCACGCTCCGCCCATCGAGATGCCACCGGCTCGCCGTCGCCGTCGGAGTGCGTGAACGCGAGCGTCGTGGAGAAGCCCAGGCCCCCCGCGGTGATGGCTTCATGCAGCAGATCGACCATCTCGGCGACCTGCTCATCGGTCGCGGGACCGGTGACGGCATCGGTACCCATCACCCGACGACGCAACGCACAGTGTCCGACGAGAAACCCTGCGTTCACGCCGATCGCACCGTCGAGCCGGTCGAGGTACTCGGCGAACGACGACCAGTTCCACGGAACGCCCTCTTCGAGCGCGAGCAGCGGCATCCCCTCGACCTTCGCCATCATCCGACGCGTGTAGTCGGCGTCGGCCTCGGCGATCGGTGCCAGGGTGAACCCGCAGTTCCCGCCGATGATCGATGTCACCCCGTGGAGGCTCGACGACGACGCGGCCGGGTCCCAGAACAGCTGGGCGTCGTAGTGCGTGTGCGGGTCGACGAACCCGGGGGCGACGACCAACCCTTCGGCGTCGAGGTCTTCGGTCGCCTGCTCGTCGGCGAGGTCGCCCACCACCACGATCCGGCCGTCGCGGATCCCGACGTCGGCGCGCCGAGCGGGCGCGCCGGTGCCATCGACGACCGTGCCACCACGGATCGCAACGTCGAGCATGGGCCCTCCCCGGGCGTCCGGCGGCC
>JANOWV010000260.1:0-2578 GCA_031418075.1 Actinomycetes bacterium | reverse complement strand
CGGTTCAGCGTGATGACCGTGGTGTGGGGTCGAGGCTTGTCGATGAGGATGAGGTCGGATCGTTCGCTGGCCATGATGTGAGGCATACTAGCCAAAGTGTCTCGTACGGGTTGGTGCCGCCATGGAAGCGAAACCATGGCGATCGACGAGCTCCTCGACGCGGCCGGGATCGTGTTCGCCGAGCGGGGGGTCGCGAAGGCGACCATGGTCGATGTTTGCGCCGTGGCCGGGTGCTCCCGAGCGACCCTGTATCGCTACTTCCCGAACCAGCAGGCGCTCCATCACGCGTACGTCAACCGCGCCGTGTTGCGCATCGCGGCGCGCCTCGCCGGCGCGCGAGGCGACGCGGCCGAGTCCGGCACGACGGAGATGACTGACAGGATCGTTGGTGGCATCCAGGCCGTGCGGGCTGACCCGCTCCTCGCCGTCTGGTTCGAGCCGGAGAACGTCGCGGTGCCAATGGCGCTGAGCCAGGACTCCGAGGTACTGCAGGCCATGGGCGCCGCCTTCGTCGACGACCTCGGTCCCACCGTCAACTCGCACGAAGCAACTGAACGGCGGGGCGAATGGATGTTGCGTTCGATCGTGTCGCTGCTCGCGATGCCAGCCGCCGATGCCGAGACCGAGCGGATGCTGATCGAGTCCTTCGTCCTGCCCGTCCTGTCCGCCGATCGGCGTCAAGGAGCTCCAGATCGGCTTCGCGCTCGTTGACCCGGGCGTCGTCGCCTGCCGACAAGGTGAGGTCGGGTTACGCTTCGCGCGCCGCGAAGGAGCAGTGGAGACGCCATGCAGATGGACGACATGATCTTGGTGAGCATCGATGACCACTTCATCGAGCCGCCCGACATGTGGAAGAACCATGTCCCGGCCAAGTGGCAGGACGACGTTCCCAAGGTGGTACGCAACGCCGCCGGCATCGACGAGTGGGTGTTCCAGGGCAACGCCACCTCGACCCCGTTCGGCATGGCCGCCACGGTCGGCTGGCCGCCCGAGCAGTGGGGCTTCAACCCGGGCTCCTACACCGAGCTACGCCCAGGGTGCTTCGACGTGCACGAGCGGGTGCGCGACATGAACGCCAACGGGGTGCTCGCCTCCATGAACTTCCCGACCATGGCGGGTTGGAACGCGCGCACGTTCGCCGAGGGAGAGAACAAGGAGCTCGGGCTCGTCATGCTGCGCGCCTACAACGATTGGGTGCTCGACGAGTGGTGCGCCGCGTACCCCGGCCGGTTCATCCCCCTCGGGATCGTCCCGATGTGGGACGTCGAGCTCGCGGTGGAGGAGATCCACCGGATTGCCAAGAAGGGCTGCCGGTCGGTGAGCTTCCTCGAGACCCCGCACGTGCAGGGCTACGCGAGCTTCCTGTCGGGCTACTGGGACCCGATGATGCAGGCCCTCTGCGACGAGAACATGGTGCTGTCGCTGCACATCGGCGCCGGTTTCGACGTCATCCAGCGCCCCCCCGAGGCCCCGGTCGATCACCTCATGGTGCTGGCCTGCCAGATCTCGGCGATCACCGCCCAGGATCTGCTCTTCGGCCCGACGCTGCGGCAGTTCCCGGAGCTGAAGGTGGCCCTCTCCGAGGGCGGCATCGGGTGGATCCCGTTCTACTTCGACCGGATCGATCGCCATGCCGAGAATCAGGCATGGCTCAAGCACGCCGACGACTTCGGCGGCAAGTTGCCGTCCGAGGTCTTCAAGGAGCACATCCTTGCGTGCTACATCTCGGACCCCTCGGGGCTGCTGCTGCGTGACCGCATCGGGATCGACAACATCGCCTGGGAGTGCGACTACCCGCACACCGACACCACGTGGCCCCGGTCGCCGGAGTTCGCATTGGGGGAGTTGGAGGCAGCCGGCGTACCCGACGACGAGATCCACAAGATCACCTGGGAGAACGCCTGTCGGTTCTTCAGCTGGGATCCCTTCCAGCACACACCGAAGGAAGCCGCGTCGGTCGGTGCCCTCCGGTCACTCGCGACCGATGTGGATACCACTCGGATGCCACGCGAGGAGTGGAAGCGACGCAACGAGGCCGCGGGTATCGGCACGTTCTGAGGCCTGGGCACCCCGTCGAGAACGTGTGAAGGTTCCGAGAGATGGCGCTACGCAACCCCCAGCTCCAGCGACTCCGGCGCCGCCGGGTGCCGACGTGGTGGCAGGACGCGAAGCTCGGCATCTTCGTCCACTGGACCCCTGCCTCGGTGCCGGGGTTCGCTCCAGTCGACGACGACATCGCCGAGCTCATGCGGACAGGTCGGCCCGACGCGTTCGCGTGGTCGCCGTACTCGGAGTGGTACGAGAACTCGCTGCGCTTCCCGCAGAGCCCCGCGTCGGCGCACCATCGAGCCGTCTACGGCGATCGGCCGTACGCCGAGTTCGTCGGCGACTGGGAGGCCGGGCTCGAGCAGTGGGACCCGGGGGAGTGGGCCGCGCGCTTCGCCGAGACCGGCGCCCGCTACGTCGTGCTCGTCACCAAGCACCACGACGGGTACTGCCTCTGGCCCACGGACGTCCCGAACCCACACCGGCCCGGGTGGCACTGCCCACGCGACGTCGTCGGTGAGCTCGGCGAGGC
>JANOWV010000259.1:0-5354 GCA_031418075.1 Actinomycetes bacterium | reverse complement strand
ACAGCGGTCAGACGGGGGTGAGCAGCACGACGTCGACGCCTTGCTCCTTGAGCCCCTTGCCGCCGGCCGGGCCGCTGTCCATGCGCACGCCCGCGAGGTCGAACTGGTTGCCCGCGTACGCCAGGTGGTGGTCGGAAACCCGTCCGATGACGCCGCGTTCGGCGAGCTCGTCGAGACGATCGACGGGGAAGACCGTGTTGATGTCGTAGGCGAAGCCCACTGCGTCGAAGTTGGGGCTCCAATGCCCGGTGACGTAGTCGCGTCGGTGCCCGTCGAGGATCCGGTAGCCGGTGTCGACGGGCGCGAAGTCGGCCTGCTCGGGGTGGTGCAGCGACGCCGACGTGACGATGGCGACCGTCGCCTCCGCGAGCGGTGGGGGGGTCGCGAACGCCGTCGTCTCGAAGACCGGCGTCTCGATTTCGGCGGTGAGTGCCTTCATGTCGCGGTCGGCCACGATGCTCCCTCCGAGACCCGCAGGTCT
The DNA here is from genome assembly GCA_031418075.1 of Actinomycetes bacterium. Lineage (GTDB taxonomy): Bacteria > Actinomycetota > Acidimicrobiia > IMCC26256 > PALSA-555 > DASUAO01. The sequence continues at coordinate 4,873 of JANOWV010000259.1, read as the reverse complement.
CACCTGATGCACCCGATCCTACGGAAATCCGCTGCACCCCGATGCCGGGCGCGGCAGAATCGCCGGATGGGAGTGGACGCCGCACGGCATCGCACCACGGTCGAGATCGAGGCGGGGCTTGCCCACGTGCTCGACGCGCCTGCCGACGGCGGGACGGTGCAGATGATCGTGGCCCGACCGGCGGTCGGCGAGCGCACCGTCGTCGCCGACGCGGTCCTCGACACCGCCGTGGGGTTGGTCGGCGACTGCTGGCTCCACCGTGGCAGCTCGACGGGCGTCGATGGCGCGGCGCACCCCGACCGTCAGGTCACGCTGATGAACGCCCGGTTCGCCGACCTCGTCGCGGGGAGCCGTGACCGTTGGCCGCTGGCCGGTGACCAGCTCTACGTCGATCTCGACATCGGGGAGGAGAACCTGCCACCGGGGACGCGCCTCGAGATCGGGAACGCCGTCGTCGAGATCGCGGCATCGCTGCACACGGGATGCGCGAAGTTCGTCGACCGGTACGGGCCCGACGCTGGTCGCTTCGTGAACGTCGGGGTCGGGCGCACGATGCGGCTCCGCGGGGTGAATGCCTTCGTGATCGAGGGCGGGACGGTCGCGACCGACGACCTCGTGCGCAAGGGCCCTCCGGGCTGACGCGTCGATCGATCGGGGCTCAGTCGGAATCGAGGATGCGGGCGGCAGCCGAGCCCGATTCGCTGGTCACCCATGCGGCTGCCTCGGCCCCACCGAACCGTCCCCGCTCGACCTCGAGGGCCGCGGCGCGCAGCTGCGCCTTCACCATGGCGTAGGCCTGCGCAGGAAGCGCACCCATCTCACGGGCGAGCTCGACGCCGCGGTCGACGACTGCGGCGTCGGCGACCGTCTCGTCGAAGATCCCGAGCCGAGCGGCGGTCGACGCGTCCACGAGCTCGGCACGAAGGGTGAGGCGGCGCAGTGCCGGCATCGGCAGCTCCGAACGCACCACGGCCATGGCTGCCGACGGGAAGGGAATCCCCGCGCCTACTTCGGTGAGCCCGAAGCGCCCGCTCGTCGGGCCGACTCGGGCGTCGCCGCACAGCGCGAGGACGAGCCCACCGGCCACCGCGTGTCCGTTCACCGCAGTGACGACCGGTCGGGGGAGCGTGAACCAGCCGGAGAAGAGGGCATTGATGCGCCGCGCCATCTCGGCCTGCTCGTCGGGTGAGAGTGCGGGCACGGCCCGAAGGTCGGCGCCGGCCGAGAAGAAGCGGTCGGTCCCGGTGAGGACGACTGCATCGGGAGTCGACGACCGCAGCGTCTCGAGGACTGCCAGCCCGGACTCGATGAACTCCGGATCCATCGCGTTTGCAGGCGGACGGTCGATGGTGACCAATGCGACGCCGTCGAGGTCGCGGACCGAGAAGATGGTCATCGCAGGACACGCGTCTTGCCGAAGATCGTGCCGAACAACAGGCGGCCGTCCTCGTCGAGTGTGATGCCGCCGCCGAGCGTGTTGAAGCGCGAGGCACCGAGCACGAAGTGGAACGCCGACTCCCCGGTGCTCCAGTCGACGGCCTCGATCGTCCACGAGCGGTCACGCGCCCCACACGTGTAGACGAGGTTCGCCGCCTGGCTCACGAACGGCACCGAGTTCGGCGACGCGACGTCCGTGTTCACCCAGCCTTCGCGCAGGATCCGCGATCCGGGATCCCACTCGTACTTGTGGAGGCCGTGGGGCGTGTAGGCAGGATCGTGACCGAGGAAGAACACGAGCAGGCGTGCCCCCGGTCCGGCGAAGCCAGCGGGGACCGTCGCGGGCTCGTTGTTCACCGTCATGGCGCCGTACCCGCTGACCGTGATCGACTGTTCGGTCTGGATCGCCTCGCGCGTCGGGTCGCCCATGTGCGCCGGGCCGAGACCGGCGATCCGACGCGACGGCGCGTCGGGGAGCTGCTCCCAGTCGTCGGGGATCTCGTCCCGCCAGAGCAACGTGATGTTCACGACGTCGTCGCCATCGCCGATGACGACGAAGCGGTCCTCGGCGTCGAACCCCATCAGCGACGGTGTCGTCCCGGAACCGACTCCCGTGCCGTTGCGGTACGCCGCGGCCCACGCGCCGTCCGCCCCGTCGAGCGACAGGCGGGTGCCGGTCCACACGACCTTGTGGGTGTGGTCGACCGAGCTCACGTAGATGCCGCCGGTGTCGTCAACGCAACAGCTCGTCCGTACCCATCCGTAGCCGGTGTTCCCGCGCTCGGCCTCCATGCGGGCGCAGTGCGCGGCCGCCTCGGCCGCGGCTCCGGGGAGCTGGATCGCCTCGTAGCTGGCGAAGTCACGCGTCAGGCAGACGACCCAGCCCTCGTCGGTGGTGAGGACCAGTCGGCCGTCGAAGGTCATGTTCACGCCTACGAACGAGCCGCCGATGTGCGCGGGCTTCTCCCACCGGTCGCGCTCGACGATGGCCGACGCGGGATCACCGCGGTTGGTCTCGACGTAGGCCGCGGCATGGGTCCGTCGACCGAGGAAGAGCGTGTTGTCATGGTCGACGAGTGCGTAGACGCCGTCCAGTCCGGTCATGAACTGCATCGCGAGGCCGATCGCGTGCTCGATGGCGTCCTGACCGCGGAGGTCGTCGAGACCTGCGACCATCGACTCCAGCTCGTCGACCCGCGTTGGCACGGCGTCGTGCAGCGGGAGCGATGCGAGGACCTCGAGCGTGTCGTAGTCGAGCTTGGCGATCGTCTCGCGGCCGTTGCTCCAGATCACGCGCCGTCCGTCGGGATAGGGCGACGAGGTCATCCCGCCGAAGTGGCCCGGACCGAGCCACGCGTACTGCACGTCGTCGGAGCCGAGCGTTGCGGTCGGTCCCTCCGGGCCGCGGACGGGCGTGTTGTCCTGCTGATCACATCGGCCGTGGGCGATCGCGTACCCACTGTCGGCCAGAAAGGGGTTGCGGGGCCCGGCTGCCGGCAGCTCCATCAGGCGGGGCGCACGAAGAAGGTCAGGCGGGACGGAGCTCGACGAGCCGCACGAGCGGGATTCGCCGGTCGGTGCGGGTCTGGTAGTCGTCGTAGTAGGGACGGTCGGCGGTGAGCCCGGCCCAGGTGTCGGCGTACTCGTCGCCGTCGAGCACCTGCGCGTCGGCCCAGAAGACGCCGCGTTGCACGCGGATGCGGATCTCGGGGTTGGCGCTCTTGTCGGCAAGGTTGAGATACCAGGACGGGTGCTGGGGCGCTCCCGCGAAGGAGGCGACGACGACACGGTGCCCGTCGGGGTCGCTCCAGAACGGGAGCGCGACCTTGTGCTCCTTGGCGCTCTTGCGTCCGAGCGTGTGCACGACGACGTGATGCATCCCGGCAATGACCCACGCCGCGTCGTCGTCGGTCGACTCCATCGCCTTCACGTGGTCGGCGCTGATCTTGGGGATCTCGTCGCGCGATGGCTCGACGAACTCATCGTGGCCCTGGCTGGGGGTCTCGTCCGGCATGGGGCGGATCGTACCGGGACCGGCGAGCCGCTGTTCAGGCCGTTCCGACGTCGAAGCGGGCCCGGTAGTCGGCGAACTCCTCCGAGAGCCCTTCGTAGGACCAGCCGAAGTCGGCCGGGTCGTAGCGGTGGCGCCCGAAGGCGTCCTGCGGGCGCTGTTCGAGCCAGGTGCGCATCCGACGTTCGTGCAGCGGCCCGATCTCCTCGTCGTGCGCGGCGTAGAGCGCGCGCATCGCGCCGATCGGGTCGTCCATCAACGCGCCGTAGTGGAGGTGCTGGCACCATCCGGTCGGCGCGCCTTCGTCGAACGCGGTCGCGGCAGACAGCGCGTGGTGGATCTTGTGCTTCCACTCCTCGGCGGCGGGTCGCGGATCGGTGCGCGACGTCAACGGGCGCTGAATCCCGTTCACCAGGCTCGCGAGTGACGTAAGGACGGGACCGGGCGCGCGGTGCGTCCAGATGACGCGCGCGTCGGAGTAGGTCTCGAGCATTGTGGGGAGGCACCAGAGGTGGTTGGGCGACTTCAGGACCCAGCGCTGCGTCGGAAAGCGCGACTGGAGCGTTTTGAGCGCCAGCGAGTGCTGCGCGTAGGCGGGCGTCATGTCGGCCTGCTCGAGCCATCGTCCGTAGGAAGGCACCAGGGCCTGCGTCTCCATGCCGACGGTTCGCAGCTCGTACATGAAGAGCGCCACGCACTCCTGGGCCAAGGTCGCGCCCATCGGGTGCATCGCCGGCAGCGCCGGGTTCAGCTTGTCGAGCTGGGCCAGGCCCTTGGCGGTCTCCGCGATGCGCGGGTCCTCCGCGGCGGTCTCGAGCGTCGGGGGCGGCACGGGCGTCGTTGCTTCCCACCCGAGCAGCGGGCGGGAGAGCGGATCGAGCCCGAGGAGGATCGACAAGAGGGTGGTCCCGGTGCGCGGGAGCCCGACGATGATCCACGGTGCTTCGATGCGCTCGGCGTGCACCTCGGGGTGTTCCTCGGCCCAACGGTGCAGGCGGATCCGGTTCGCGAGTGCCCCCGAGAGCATCGCGGTGACGAGGATGCGTCCGAAGGTGGTGAGATCGGCTTCCTCCCGCGCCGACGCGAGGTAGTGGTCGAGTCCGGCGCGGTACGAGTCACTCCCCAGGTCGTCGGAGCCGGCCTGCTTGCGGGCCTTCGCGACGATCGCTGCCGGCGTGAGCGCGGGCCGGTTGATCCCGGCGCGGCGCAGCGTCGCCCCGACCCGGTTCACGACCTTGAGCGGTCGGCTCTGCAGCTCCGCGTCGCGGAAGGTGACGTCGGCCCTCGTCGCCTGGGTTTCATCTCGCCTGGGCGCCATCTCGTGATCAGGCAACGACGGGCGGATGGCGGTCGACCCAGGGCCGAGCGGACTCGAGCTGTGCCGCCACCCGGAGCAGGACATCCTCGCGGCCGTAGGCCGCGACG
>JANOWV010000258.1:0-4086 GCA_031418075.1 Actinomycetes bacterium | reverse complement strand
GTTCGCGATCTTCAACTTCCTGGCCTACTCCACCACCTCGGCCGTCGCCCGTCGCATCGGGGCTGGCGACCGGCGCGGCGCCGCGGCCCTCGGGGTCGACGGGACCTGGCTCGCCCTCGCGCTCGGCGTCGGGCTGATGGTCGTCGGCCTCGTGGCGTCGAGGTGGATCGTCGATGTGATGGGCGCCTCGGAGCGGATCTCGCCGTTCGCGCTCGAGTACCTGCGCATCAGCCTCGTCGGTGCGCCGTTCCTGCTCCTCGCGCTCGCCGGGATCGGCTACCTGCGCGGCATCCAGGACACCCGCTCGACCCTCGTCATCGCCGTCGCCGCCAACGTCGTGAACGTGGTCATCGAGGTGCTCTTCGTCTACGGCTTCGACTGGGGTGTCGCCGGATCCGCGTGGAGCACCGTGATCGCCCAGTTCGCCGCAGCGGGAGCGTACGGCTTCATCATCATCCGATCGGTCCGTCGTGAGGGTGCTGGACTGCGGCCAACCCGCGCCGGCGTGCGCCAGACGGCCGTCGTGGGCGGACCGCTCATCGTCAGGACCGCCTCACTGCTGGCGGTCTTCCTCGCGGTCACCAACCTCGCCGCCCGCAGCTCGGATGACGCGGTAGCCGCACACCAGATCGCGTTCCAGGTCTTCCTGTTCCTCGCGCTCGCGCTCGACGCCCTCGCGATCGCCGGCCAGGCCGTCATCGGAAAGCACCTCGGGGCGATCGACCCCACTCGGGCGCGGGAGGTCGCTCGCCGCATGATCGAGTGGGGGGTCGTCGTCGGGATCGTCTTCGGCGTCGTGCTGATCGCCGCGCGCACGCTGGTCGTACCGGTGTTCACCGACGACTCCGGGGTGCGCGACCTCGCGGTGCAGCTCCTCCTGATCGTGGCCGTCCTCCAGCCGTTGAACGCGGTGGTCTTCGTGCTCGACGGCGTGCTCATCGGCGCCGGCGACCAGCGCTTTCTCGCAGTCGCGATGGTCGCGGCGACGTTCGGAGCCTTCGCACCGGCCGCACTCGGGATCTCGGTCGCGGGTGGTGGCATCGTGGCGTTGTGGGGTGCGCTCGCCCTCTGGATCGGCGCCCGGGCCGTCGGACTCGTGGGCCGGTACCGGGGCTCACGTTGGCAGGTCACGGGTGCCTCCCGAACCTGACTGGCCGAACCCGGCCGGCTGAACCTGGCCGGCCGCACCTGGCCCGCCTCACCGGGCCGGCCAGCATCTGGCTGGCCGCTCCTACGGGCTGGACCTGATGCCGACGTCAGGTTGCCCGGGGCATCGCCCGACGGGTTCACTGGCCTGATGGATCCCAGCTCTGGCGCGACCCCCACGCCAGGCACGACCCCCACGCCAAGCTGGACTGGCGACGCGCCCGCGGTCGACTGGGTCGAGGCGCCCGATCGCACCCCCGGCACGGACCTCGTCCCCGTCGCCCCGCCCACCCGACCGGAGCCCGACGACCGCGGCGGTGACGTCGACAGCTGGGGACGCAGCGAGCGCATGCGCGCGGTCGCTCGCCGGCTCTACGACCCCATCTACCGACGCTGGTTCCGGGCCGAGTGGGAAGGACTGGAGCACCTCCCTCGGGAAGGTGGCGCACTGCTCGTCGCGAACCACGGCGGCGCGATCCCCTCCGACGCGCCGGTGATCATGCACGGGATCGAGGCTGAACGCTCCCGCCCGGTCTACGGGCTTGCCGAGAACCTCTTCCGGGCGCTCCCGGTCGTCGGCACGCTGTGGTCGCGCACCGGCGGGGTCCCGGCCCACCCCGACAACGCGTACCGGCTCCTCCACGACCAACAGCAGCTCGTCCTCGTGTTCCCCGAAGGCACCAAGGGCACCGGCAAGCTGGCCCGCGACCGGTACCGGCTCCAGCGGTTCGGCCGCGGGGGATTCGTCGAGATCGCGATGCGCGCGGGCGTACCGATCATCCCCATCGCGGTCGTCGGCAACGAAGAGGCGATGCCCATCCTCGCGAAGAGCAACCGGCTCGCGAAGCTGCTGAACGTCCCGTACGTGCCCTTGACTGCGAACATGTTCCTGTTCGGGCCGTTGGGCGGGCTCGTCGTCCCCCTGCCGGCGAAGTTCCGGCTCCGCGTGCTTCCACCGGTGCACTTCGACGTCGCGACCAACCAGCCGCGTTACAACCGGGGCCTGGTGCTCGAGGAGTCGGAGAAGATCCGGAGACAGATCCAAGACGCTCTCCACGAAATGTTGCGCGAGCGCCGCAGCGTCTGGTCCGGGTGAGCAGGATGGGACGACGCATCCTCGTCACCGGGCTCGGCACGTACTGGGGCAGTCGCATCGCACAGGTGCTCGAGGCCGACCCGCGCGTCGACGTCGTCGTCGGCGTCGACACGCACGATCCCCGCCTCCCCCTCGAGAAGACCGAATTCGTACGGGCCGACTCGTCGTACTCGATCCTCCATCGGATCGTGAAGGCAACCCGTGTCGACACCATCGTGCACACCCACATGCTCGTGGACTCGACGCTCGCGAGCAGCCGCACCACCCACGAGGTCAACGTCATCGGGACCGGGAACCTCGTCGCGGCGGCCAGCGCGCCGGGCAGCTCGGTGCGCAAGCTCGTGGTGAAGTCGTCGACGCTCGTGTACGGCGCCAACTTCGCCGACCCGTTCTTCTTCCGCGAGGACACTCCTCGGACCCGCAAGCCGCGCACCAGCGTCGAGCGATCGCTGTTGGAGGTCGAACGCACGGTCGACGACTTCGCACAAGACAACCCCGACGTCGTCGTGACGACGCTGCGGTTCGCGAACGTCCTCGGCAGCAACGTGGAGACGACATTCACCCGGTTGCTCCGGCTGCCCGCCGTCCCCGAGGTCCTCGGGTTCGACCCGCGGCTCCAGTTCGTGCACGAGGACGATGTCGCGGGAGCGCTCGCGCACGCCACCCAGCACGACACGCCCGGCGTCCACAACGTGGCCGGTGATGGGGTCCTGCCGTGGGGAGAGGTCTGCCGGATCGCGGGGAAGCGCCGCGTCCCGCTCCCTCCCCTGCTCACCGGGCTCGCGACGCAGCCGCTGCGGATGTTGCGCATCGCCGACCTCCCGCCCGAGGTCGTCGCGCTGCTCCGCTACGGCCGCGGCGTCGACAGCGCACGCTGGAAGAGCACCGGTTTTCGCTTCGAGCACACGACGCTGAGCGCCGTGCAGTCCTTCGTGCGCGCACTCCGACTCGAGGCCACCGTAGGCAAGGCCGAGGACTACGAGTACCAACGTGACGTCGAGACGTTCTTCCGCCAGTCACGCGCCGTCGTCGACCACACCGCCGACGAGGAGCCTTCGACCCCATGACCCTTCACGTCGAACGACGCGAGGGCGTCGCGATCCTCACCCTCGACGATCCGGACCGCCGCAATGCACTGACCGCAGAGCTCGTCGACGCGATCGTCGCGGCGATCGACGACTGCGAGGCGGACGACGAAGTTGGTGCGGTGGTGATCACTGGCGCCGCGCCGGCGTTCTGCTCCGGTGCCGACACGAAGGCCCTCTCGTCGATGGGTGCCCACGGCGGCAAAGAGGCCGGCGCGGTTCGCGGGATCTACGAAGGCTTTCTCGCCGTGCGCCGCTGCACGCTGCCGACGGTGGCGGCCGTGAACGGACCGGCTGTCGGCGCCGGGTTCAACCTCGCGCTGTGCTGCGATGTGCGCATCGTGGCCGAGTCCGCACGGTTCGACTCTCGGTTCGCGCGCATCGGACTGCATCCGGGCGGTGGCCATCTCTGGATGCTCGAACGCGCGATCGGACCGCAGGCCACCGCGGCGATGGCGATGTTCAGCGAGCGGATCGACGGGACGCGCGCAGTCGAGCTCGGGCTCGCGTGGCGTTGCGTCACCGACGATGCGCTCGTCGATGACGCGGTCACGTTCGCCGCGCAGGCGGCAGTAGTACCGCGCGCGCTGAGCCGTGGGATCAAGGCGAGCCTCGGTGAGACCCCCTGGCAGCCCGACTTTGATGCCGCCGTGGAGACCGAGCTCACGCGCCAGCGGACTTCGTTCGAACAACGAGACGACGAGAGCGACGCCTGAGGCGACGACTCCGGTCAGGCGTTGCTGAGGAACGCGGCGAGGA
>JANOWV010000257.1:0-1909 GCA_031418075.1 Actinomycetes bacterium | reverse complement strand
CGACGACCGGTACCGCTACTCGGTCGCGTGGGTCGACTGCCTCGCTCGCGGGTCGTCGCTCGGTAGGAGTGTCCTCACACGCGGCGACCATGCCCCCGTCGAAGCGCTCTCCGGCGGACGCAAGCGCGATCCGCTCCATTTCCACCCGCGTGAGCTCATGGCGACACCGCCGTGGGTGCCGCAGGGTCTGCTCAACCGCTTTTCGATCCGCGCGTTCAACGAGCTGTGGTACCGCAAGGCGCCCGAGCACCGCGTGGCCCACATCGAGTCGATCAGTGCGTTCTTCCATCCTCTCGACGCCGTGCGCGCGTGGAACCGGCTCTACGGGCGACGCGGGTTCCTCCAGTACCAGTACGTGGTCCCGGACGAGGCGACCGAGACCGTACGGGCCACGCTGGAACGACTCTCGGCCGCGCAATGCGCGTCGTTCCTCGCAGTGCTCAAGCGGTTCGGCGACGGGAACCCGGGGCCGCTCTCCTTCCCGCGCGCGGGCTGGACGCTCGCACTCGACCTGCCGGCGGCGGTCGCCGACCTGGCACCGTTGCTCGACGAGCTCGACGAGCTGGTGGTCGAAGCAGGCGGTCGCGTGTACCTGGCCAAGGACTCTCGCCTCGCGCCCGGACTGCTCGGCGCCATGTACCCCGACCTCGACGCGTTCCGCGAGCTGCGCGCCCGCGTCGATCCGTCCGGTGCCCTCCAGTCCGACCTGGCTCGTCGCCTGGGGCTCGTCTGATGCGGCGTGCGACCCGATGAAAGATGCACTCGGCAGCGTGCAGTCCGTGCTGGTGCTCGGCGGCGGCTCGGAGATCGCGTTGGCCACGGTGCGGCGCCTCGTGGCCGATCGCACTCGGACCGTGGTGCTGGCCAGCCGTCGGCCCGCGAAGTCGGCCGACGCCGTGGCCGAGCTGCGGACCCTCGGTGCCACGACCGTCGAGGCCGTCGCCTTCGACGCCGAGGACACCGCGTCGCACGAGCGCTTCGCCGCCGACATGTTCGCTCGGTTCGGTGACATCGACGTCGTCCTCGTCGCGTTCGGAGTCCTCGGTGACCAGACCGAGGCCGAGGCCGACGGCGCGGCCGCGGCGGCGATCGTTCGGACCAACTACCTCGGCGCGGTCTCGGTCACAGTCCCGATCGCGACCCACCTCAGGGAGCAGGGCCACGGCACGATCGTTGCGCTCTCCTCGGTCGCCGGCGAGCGCGCCCGACGATCGAACTTCGTCTACGGATCGTCGAAGGCCGGGTTCGACGCGTTCTTCCAGGGGTTGGGCGACAGCCTCGTCGGTTCCGGCGTGGGCGTGATGATCGTGCGTCCGGGGTTCGTGCGCACGCAGATGACGGCAGGACTCCCCGCCGCACCGCTCGCGACGACCGCGGAGGCCGTCGCCGAGGCGATCACGCGCGGGCTCGCGCGCGGAGCAGAAGTGATCTGGGTCCCACCGGCCCTGCGCGCGGTCATGACCGTGCTTCGCCACGCGCCGCGCCCGGTGTTCCGCCGACTCCCGATCTAGCCCGGAAGATCGAGCGCGTCAGCCGAAGCGCTTCAGCACGCGCAGGAGACCGAGCTTCACCGGCGACTGGTGGTGCGATCCGCTCGCGGTCCTCCCGTGCTCGAGGAACCACTCGTACGACTCGATGATCATCGCGGCGTTGGAGTGCCTCGGCGTCCAGTCGAGGTCGGCGCAGGCGTGGGTGACGTCGAAGGACAGGGATTCGCCGTACAGCATCCAGTGGTACGGGGCGAACGGCACGAGCCCGAGGCCACCGAGCGAGCGCATCGCCAACCGCGCCGGCGCGAGCGGGAGTGAGCGGACGCGTGACCCGGTCCCCGCGTGCTCCACGAGCGCTTCGAGCGTCTCGCGCATCGTCCCGAACTCGGTGGCGCCGATGTTGTACACGGCTGACCCCG
>JANOWV010000256.1:0-2601 GCA_031418075.1 Actinomycetes bacterium | reverse complement strand
GCGCCGGAGCCCGCCCATGATCCGCATGTCCTGGTTGTCGGCGCTGCCGTGGATGACCGAACCGGCGCCGAGGAACAGGCAGCCCTTGAAGAACGCGTGGGTGATCACCATGAAGATCGCCGCGGTGTACCCGCCCACGCCGAGCGCGAGGAACATGTAGCCGAGCTGACTGATCGTGGAGTACGCCAGCACCCGCTTCAGGTCGGGTTGCAGGACCGCGATGGTTCCGGCGATCAGCGCTGTCGCCGCACCGACCCACGCGACGACCGTCATCGCGTCGGGGCTCGCCTCGAAGAACGGGTGCGCCCGGGCGACGAGGAAGATGCCGGCGGTGACCATTGTCGCGGCATGGATCAGCGCCGACACCGGCGTGGGACCCTCCATCGCATCGGTGAGCCACGGGAACAACGGGATCTGCGCGCTCTTCCCGGTCGCCCCGAGGAACAGCAGGAGTGCGATAGCCGTCGCGATGCCCGACGACGTGGTGGAGGCCGCGGCGCCGGTGACGCCGTAGTCGAGGGTCCCGAACTCGGCGATCAGCAGGAACATCGCCAACATGAACCCGAAGTCGCCGATGCGGTTGTAGATGAAGGCCTTCTTGCCCGCGACCGCGGCGGCGTTGCGCTGGTTCCAGAACGAGATCAGCAGGTACGAGCAGAGCCCGACGCCCTCCCACCCGAGGAAGGTGAGGAGGTAGTTGTTCGCCAGCACGAGCAGCAACATCGAGCCGGCGAAGAGGTTGAAGTAGGCGAAGAACCGCGAGAAGTTCGGGTCACCGTGCATGTAGCCGATCGCGTAGAGGTGGATGAGCGTGCCGACGCCGGTGACCAGCAGGATCCAGGCGACCGAGAGCGGGTCGGCGAGAAAGCCCATGTCGACGTGCAGGATGTCGGCGGGAAGCCACGTCCACAGCACGCTCACCTGCGAGCGCGCGTCGGCGGGGAGCGCGAGCAGGGCCGCGAACATCACGAGCGACCAGACGAAGGCAAGGCCCATCAACCCGGTGGCGAGCCACCCGGCGCGCGGTTCGCCGATCCGGCGCCCGAAGAGCAACAGGACGACCGCGCCGACGAGTGGCAGCAACGGGACGATCCCGACGAGCTGGAGCAGATCGCGTTCGTTCACCATCAGCCCTTCAGCACCGTGAGGTCGTCGGCGGTCGCACCGCGACGGCGCCGGAAGATGGCCACGATGATCGCGAGGCCGACCGCAACTTCAGCCGCCGCCACGACGAGCGTGAAGAACACGATGACCTGGCCGGCGGTGTCGTCGAGCGCACGCGCGAACGCGACGAACGTGAGGTTCACGGCGTTCAGCATCAGCTCGACGCTCATGAACATCACGATGACGTTGCGCCGGATCAGCACACCGACCGTACCGATGGTGAAGAGCAACGCCGCGAGCACCAGATAGAAGTTGGGTGTGATGTCGAGGGCGGCGATCACGATGCGGTCTCCTCCCCCGTCGAGGCGACGCCGTCAGGGCGTTCACCGGAACGTCGGGCGAGGGACACGCTCCCCACGACCGCGATCACGAGCAGCACGGCCGTGAGCTGGAACGGCCAGAGGAAGTCGGTGAACAGCACCCGCGCGACGCGTTCGATGTTGTTGCCGAAGTCGCCACCCTCGATCGGGACACCACGGGCCGTGTGCGCTCCGGTCGCCCACCGGTGGCCGGCCAGGTAGACGATCTCGGCGAGGAGCACGGCGCCGAGTGCAAGCGCGATCGGCCGCTGGAAGCGCAGCGTCTCGGTGAGCGCCTCCCGACGGTCGACGCCCAGCAACATGATCACGAACAGGAACAGCACGACGATCGCGCCGGCATAGACGATCACCTGCACGGCCGCGACGAGCTCCGCATCCTGGATGAGGAACAGCACTGCGACGCTCATCAGCGTCTGCACGAGGAACAGGGCCGAGTGCACCGGGTTCTCCGACAGCACCACCCCGAGCGCACCCGCGATGGACGCCGCACCGAAGACGAAGAAGAGGACGGCGGTCATCCGAGCTGGCCCTCGTCGGCATCGTCGGGATGAGCGCCCGCCTCGAGCGCCGGCCGCTCCGACTGTCCCCGCTCGGGCGCACGGACACCGAAGCCCAGCTCGCCCGACCAACCGACCTGCCCCGCGTACGCGGCCTGGCCGGACGGCGCCGTGGCCCGCATCCATGCACTCGTGTGGTCGTCCTCGCCTCCGAGCCACAGCTCCCACGGCTGACGGCGAGCCCGGCCGTCGTCGTCGACAAGGAGCTCGCGCTTGGTGTAGATCGCGTCCTGGCGGTTCGTGAACGAGAACTCGAACAGCTTCGTCTCGGTGATCGCCTCGGTGGGACAGGCCTCCACACAGAGGTCGCAGTGGATGCAGCGGAGGTAGTTGATCTCGTAGACGAACCCGTAGCGCTCACCAGGCGAGACCGGCGAGTCGGGCGGGTTGTCGGCACCACGTACGTAGATGCAGCGCGCGGGGCAGACGCCGGCGCAGAGCTCGCACCCGATGCACTTCTCCATGCCGTCCTCGTACCGGTTCAGGACGTGACGACCGTGAAGCGCTCGGGCTTCGGTCGCTTCTCATCCGGATACGGCGTGGTGACACGCGGGCGGAAC
>JANOWV010000255.1:0-6983 GCA_031418075.1 Actinomycetes bacterium | reverse complement strand
GGGCCTGATCGGCGCGGGCTCGCCGTTGTGCTGCGGGAAGAAGCTGAGGTACTCGCGCACGGTCCGCAGGCACTCGGCATCGTCGGCCACTTCGAGATCCGCGCAACCGGAGATCTTGGTGTGCACCGCCGAGCCGCCCATCTCCTCCTCGGTGACGTCCTCTCCAACGGCAGCCTTCACGAGGTGTCGGCCGGCGAGCGCCATGGACGACGTGCCCTTGACCATCGGGACGAAGTCCGCCAGTGCCGGGATGTACGCCGTGCCAGCAGCGCAGTGTCCGAGCATCGCCGCGACCATCGGCACGACCCCGCTCATCGCGACTTGCTCTCGGAAGAGATCGCCGGCTCCGGCGAAGGTAGAACCCGAATCCGATTGGATGCGTGCGCCGGCCGAGTCGAGCAACCAGACCATCGGGATCCGCTGTCGGAGTGCCAGCTCTCGCATCCGCTTGATCTTCTGCTCCCCGATCCGCCCCATCGAACCCGCCAGCACAGTGAAGTCGTACGCCGCGACCGCGATCTTGCGGCCGTCGACCTCCCCCACTCCGGTGACGGCACCGTCCGCCGCCAGGAATCGGTCCGCGTACGCGGCGTCCATGCTGTCGGCGAGCATCCCGTACTCGATCCACGTTCCAGGATCGAGGAGCAGGTCGAGCCGTTCCCGGACCGTCAGCTTGCCGAGCGAGTGCTGGCGTTCGACGAGGGCGTCGCCGCCCATGCCCGCCGCCTGCGCCCGGCGCTCGTTGAGTCGATCGACGAGCGGCCCCCAGTCGTGGACGTTGCCTCCACCGGTGACCGCGCCGTCTGCCGCAGGTCGTTCGTCGCTCATGAGCCGCATCCTCGCACGGAGCGAGGACCCGAGAGCGGAGTGCTCAGGTTCGGTTGGCCGGGTGCGGGAGCCCGTCGAACATGGCCTCAGTCACTGCGGCCAGCAGGAGGTCGTCGTCGACCCCGTCGTCGTTGGTCGCACGTCGTCGCCACCCGGCAACGAACGATGCCGCGATGACCAACCCGGCGGCGGTCGCGATCCCGGGCCCGAGTCCGGCAAGGGCGCCCACCACGCCTGCGGCCGTCCCGATCGCGGGCAGCGCGACCTCCGCCAACACGAATCCGACGAGCACGGTCCGGTCGAGGTACGCACCCGACCTCCGAAGGCGGACGAGCGCCACGAGCGTGACGGTCGCGAGTCCCGCAGCCAGCCCCAGCACTCCTCCGACGAGCGCCCCGACGAACGCAGAAGCGAGCACCTTGGGAACTGCGGCACCGACGACGCCTCCGACCGCCGCGCCCACGACCCGGCTGACGATCATCTTCCACGCCGAGCGCAACGTCGCGGGCCCGGCTGGTACGGAGATCACGAACACGTCGAGCGCGATGAGCAACGCGACGAGCGCAGCGATCCCGGTCCAACGACTGACCTCGACCATGACCAGCCCACAGATCGCACCGCCGAACGCGAAAGCGAGCATCGCCGTCTCCGACCGCACCAGCTCCCAAGCGACCCTCGGGAAGGACCGCCCGTCGAGGCTCGCAGTCGCAAGTCCAAGCAGCGTGCTGTTGCATACCCAATACGTAATCGCTGCAGAAATCGCGGCCAATGCCATCACCAACTCGTTGGGATTCTGACTTCTTGGGGCGATGGCGTTGACTACGAGCGCAGCTGTCACCCCTGAGGAACCAAAGCACATCGCATTCACGACAATCTTGGTCCCACTGCGGGAGCGAACATGCGGCACATAGAACGCGCCGGCAGCGCACACGACGAACGTCCCCCACGTCCAGCCCTGCGAAGCGAGGTAGGTCGCAGCGCAAAGGCCTACCGCGATACTTCCGCTCATCCCCGTCTCGTCGGAGTACACCCTGTCTCGATGCTCGGCGACAACAAAGAGCGCCGCCAGAATGAGAGCCAAAGCGATCAGGCGGATCGGTCCCGCTGTAACAACTGCGATCAGCGATGCGGTGATCGTCGCTGCGCCACAGCCAACCACTACGGCCACGAACCGCCCGTTCCGCGGGTCCGATAGCTCCCTGTTCCCACGTCGACCGCGATTCACCGTTCGAGCCTTCCTGGCCGAGTCGCCCCACGGCCGTACAGGTCGAGCAGCTGGTCGTAGCACGAGGCGCAGGAAGCGCATGCTTCGAGGTGCCGGGCGAGCTGCACGCGTACAGGCTTCGAGAGGAGCCCACGGTGGTACCGCCCGAGCCGGATGCGCACGTCTCGACAGTCATCGGGACCCGCCTCGGCGACCTTCTCCATGCAGGCGCTCACGAGCTCTTCGCGCGCCCGGTGGACCCGCTGGCGCGCCGCTACAGGCGTGATCCCCAGGCGCTCCGAGAGGTGGTGGTAGTCGAGCTGCTCGCCGTAGCGGAGCTCGATGATCTCCCGGCTCGTCTTGGAGAGCATCTCCATCGCCGCTCCGGCCACCGAGATGTCGAGGGCGTTCAACACCTGTTCTTCTGGCTCGAGATCGGTCGACGGGAGCCGCTCCGCCGCATCCGACCCAACGAACCGACGCCCGCCTCGCGCGCGCAGGGAGTTGCGCCAGACGTTGCGCACCGCGGTGAGGAGGTACGAGCGGATCTTCGATTCGTCGTGGATGTACTCAGCGCGTCGGAGGACGTTGAGCAGCGCGGTCTGCGCGAGGTCCTCCGCTTCGGCAGTGTTCCGAGAGAGCCGGCGGGCGAGCCGGACGGCGTCGTCTCGGTACTGCGCGATCAGGAGATAGAGCTCTTCAGGTGCCGCATCCATCGCACCGCCCCAGGTTCCCGCTAAACGCGGATGCCAGTCGGGTGAACATATCCAGGAGCGCCGCGGATGTCTACGAGAATGATCGTCAATTCGCCCGTCACGATCCGATGCTGCGTCTGTCGCAGCGCGACCTCGATTAGCGGCCGGTCCAACGGGGCGCGCGCTTCTCCGCGAATGCAGCAACGCCTTCGGCGGCATCGTCGGAGAGCGTGGTGATCGTCAACATCCCCTGCAAGTAGTCGAGCGCGTGATCGGCATCCATATCGAGCACTCGCTGGAACGCTGTCTTTCCGAGCCTGAGTACCAGTGGAGACTTCGCGGCCAACTCACCAGCGAGCGCGTCGACCGCGGCATCGAGTTCGGCGGCGGCGACGACGCGATTCACGAGTCCCACGGCTGCAGCTTCTGTCGCATCGACGCGTCGACCGGTCATCATCAGCTCGAGGACAAGTCTCGGCGGGATGGACCGGAGCAAGGGGATCGTGATCATGTAGGGCCAGAGACCGACGTTCACCTCAGGCGTTCCGAACTGTGCGTCGTCGGCTGCGATCACGAAGTCACACGACATCGCCAAGCCGAACCCGCCCGCGAGCGCAAAGCCGCGGACTCGCGCGATCGTCGGCTTCCCGAGTGACCACAGATCGCGGAACAGCTCTGCGAATGCCCCCCGGCCGTCGTGCGCGGCGATCGCGCCCGAGTTGTCGGCGATCCCGGTCAGATCGGCGCCGGCGCAGAACGCCTGCTCTCCTGCACCTGTGATGACGACCACCCGAACTGCGTCGTCGGCGCGCGCCTCGGCGAGCCGGTCCTGGAGGCCATACATCACGTCGTACGACAGCGCGTTCCGGCGGTCGGGTCGATTGATCGTGAGTCGAGCGATCCCATCCTGGACTGCGTATTCGAGGTCGGCCACGTGCGCATCGTAGGCACCGGTCGCGTCCTGGCGCCCGCTACGTTCTCAGGGTGTGGTTGCTCGGTCTGACCTTGATCGCGGCGCTCATCGTCGTAGTTGTCACAGGCGGTTCGTTCCGTGAGCTCGGTCGCCTCAAGGCCAGTGGGCTCTGGCTGCTGTTCGCGGGACTCGCCCTCCAGGCCGCGCTCGAGCTCGTCGATATCCCGAAGAGCCAGTTCGAGACCGTCGGCTATGGCGTGCTCATGGTCTCCTACGCGCTGGTCCTGGCCTTCTGCTTCTCGAACCTCCGGACACGTGGATTCGGATTGATCTCGATCGGGATCGCGCTGAACGCACTCGTGATCGGACTCAATCAGGGAATGCCGACAACGCCGATCGGTAACGACGCTGCCGGCAATCGAGTTCGCGAACCGATCGAGCAGACCGTGAAGCACCGACCGCAATCAGACGCGGACCTGCTTCCGTTCCTCGACGACCGGATCGTCCTCCCCGAGCCGTTCGATGAGGTGTTCTCGTTCGGCGACCTCATCATGTCGGTCGGGATCTGCGAGCTCGGGTACTTCGCGACCCGTCGACGGCGACGCCGCGGTGGTCGGGGTCAGGCTCGAGCGAGCACACGACCTTCGAGCACGCGCTCCAGGGCGCCGACCACCCGACCGTCGTAGACGTAGAGCGGGCCGGTGTAGAGCGCTTCGAGCGCCCATGCCCCGTGCTCGGCGCGCCCCTCGGTGAGCTCGTCGAAGGCGCTTGCGACCTTGAGGACCTGTCCCGCGAGCGCGTTCTTCTGCTCCCCCGGTATCCCTGGTACGCGATGGAGCAACGGCGCGGCCGCCACGATGTCGCCCGCGGGTGCAAGGATCTCGCTGGCCCTGAGCATCTCGGCGCCGACCGCGGCGATGGCCGCACCGTCGAGCACCTCACCCTCCTCGGGCGCGTCGAGGCACACGGCTCCGAGATGGTGGAGCAACGCAGCCGTCTCGAGGTGCTCGACCTCGGTCTCATTGAGGTGCAGATCGCGACCGATCGCGACGGCGAGCTCGGCAACACGCGCGACGTGTCCTTCCCGGACCAGGCCCCCCAGCTCGGGCGCCACCCCCAGCGCTTCCACGGTCTGGCGGAAGTTGCGTCGGGTCGACGCGAGAAGCTCGAAGGAGTACCAGGCCGCGAACAAGGGGATGCTGAACAACAACGGCCCCCAGAGGCCGAGGCGGCCGTTCGTCCCGATGCCGGCGTAGCCGACCGCCATCAGCATGCCTGACGTCACGAGTGCGAGATCCGCTCCTCGCGCAGTCAGCGCTGCCAATTTCCGAGACCGGACAAGCGCGACAAGGTCGGACACGACGATCATCGAGGTCGCCGCGCCCGCCAGCGCCAGCAAGACGGTCGCTTCCGAGGACAGCTTGTGCGTCGCGTCGAAGATGACGTGGTAGGTCAGGCCGGCCGCTGCGGCCTCGGCATATCGCTCGACGAGCAGAACGACCTTCGCTGGCAATCCCGATGGTGCAGGACGAAACAGCACCCCTACCGCACACGCCGCAGCGATCACGACGCCGAACTCCCACCGGTCTGCAGCGCGCGTGAGCACGACGACCATTGCGAAGGAGAGCGGGAGCGGCGCCCGATGCGCCGGGTGCAGTTCGAACTGCTCGGCCACTACGACTCCGACCGCAATCACGAGGAGGTCGACCACAGAGCGATCGGCATCGGCAATGACCGCGACGACGAGCCCGAGAACCCCAACCCCGAGAACGATGACGACGCGCGTAGGTCGGCTCAACTCTTCACACTCTCTTCGGCGACAAGATCACCGAGGCCGGCAGATCCGGTCCCCACTACTGGCGGAGGGACTTCGAACTCCGCGATGTCCGTCTCGAAGCCGTCGCCGTATCGCTCCCCGCCCCGCTCGATGACCGTGATGAGGGCCTCCACACATACCGCGTCGAACTGGGATCCTGACTTGTCCCGCAGTTCGGCGAACGCGACTTCTTGGCGCAACGCGCGTCGGTAGGCGCGAGTCGAGGTCATCGCATCGAACGCGTCGACGACCGTGATGATCCGCGTCTCGATCGGCGCCCCTTCCGATCCTTCCGCTTCGATGCTGGGTGCGATCGGTGCAAGGAAATCGATTCGGCGGAGCAGTTCCACCGAGACGGGTTCGTGTCGCCGCATCGCCTGAAACTCGGCCTCAGTCAGGCGTCCGGGCTTGTTGAGGATCTGGTTCGGCACGATCAGCTTTCCGATGTCGTGCATCAGTGCCGCGTAGCGCAATCGTTCGAGCTCGGCGGGACGGAAGCCGAGCTCCACGCCGATTCGTTCCGCGAACCTCGCAACCCGCTCGACGTGGCCCGCGGTATAGCGGTCCTTGGACTCCAGCGTCCGGATCAAGGTGGAGATCGTCGCTTCCTGCGCCTCACGAAGGGCCAGGTACGACGAGAAGGCCGTCCGCGCGATCAGGATCGGAGCTACGAAGAGCGGTAGCACCCACGGGCCAACGTCGACGTAGAGCTGGCCAAGAAGTACGCCCATTAACGCAAAGGGGTAGATCTGGAGATCCCCAAGCCAGAGTTCTTCCGCGACCACCCGAACCGGACGCCGCTCGTGAAGCGATAAGGCCCCGGTTAGGAGCGCGAAGTTCACGAGCGAATATGTGAGAGCGGTAGGAATCGATGCGAGCAGTTGGCCCGGAACGGAATCGAGCGTCGCATCTGGAACCAGCGAATAAATCGCGGCGGCGGCAAGCGCACTCAGGCCCAGGGCCCCTGAGTTGAACAGGGCCTTCCGCCAATCGCGCTCGAGTACGTGTGGGAGATAGAGGCCGGCTCCGACCCCAACGAGGAGTGGGCCAAGGAACTGCGCGTTGCCGTGGAACGCCACGACAGACGCAATACAGAGCATGAAACTCGCGCTCAACGCGGAATCGTTCGGCAAGACGACGCTCGTATTGGCAGCGAAGACTGAGAGGACACCGAAGATCAAGATCGCCGTCACGTCCAATGCCGGCCCCATGACGGCGAGCATCCCCCCAGCGATGATCGCCGCGAACGCGATTCCGATGCAGAGAACTGTCAGTGCTCGTTCAGCTCGATTGGAATCAACGTCAGTCATGGCTGGGCGAGGATCGGGCGGAGTGGGCAGGGTCTCGGCGTGTCGCAATGCCTACCGCCAAATGCGGCTGGCGCCGCCAGAAAGCAGCAACGCCGAAACTGTCGAGCTGATGATGGCAATGCGTGCGATCACCTTCTTAGTCATGGCGAATCCCCCCTTTAGTCAGGGAACTCCCGCCGGCCTAGCTAGGGGCCGATGAGGTGACGCTCCGCTTCGA
>JANOWV010000254.1:0-5861 GCA_031418075.1 Actinomycetes bacterium | reverse complement strand
GCCGCGGAGGATGAGGTCGCGGGTCTCCCCGCGGACACGGATGCCGGCGCCCGGGTCGACTTCGATCCGGTCGAGGCAGCGACGAGACCAGTCACCAGGGCTGTGAGCGCAATTGCCCCGCCGACCAACCATCCGGTGACGCGGCCCACCTGCCGGAGCCCGGCATCGCGTTGGGTCGCACCTGATGGATTCATCCCTTGGCCTCCTCACGGGGCATCGGCGTGGGGGTTCGGCTCCCCCAGGGCGATCCCAGGATGCACCGGGCCGCCTCTGTCTCCAGCCAACCCCGGGCAAAATCTTGGCCAACCGTGGCGGCCAGTCGTCGGCCCACGGCAGGCTGCCATCGGAGCAATCGGAATAGTGTGTGCTCCCCCACGCTGGAGGAGCACACACCACATGGCAGAGCAAGTCCCCCTCGTCGAGTACCTCGCCCTCGGAGATCGGCCCCATCTCGAGGCCAACGAGTGCACGAGCTGCGGCGCCCGGTTCTTCGACCGGCGCAACGCCTGCGCCTCGTGCTCGGCCACCGAGTTCAAGAAGGTCGAGATCGCCACCGACGGCGAGGTCAAGGCCTTCACGATCGTCTCGATGGCCGCCCCGGGGATCCCCGTCCCTTACGTCGCCGCCATCATCGACTGCGATGGCACCAGCGTGCGCGGCAACGTGGTCAACGTCGACCCCGACCCCGAGCACGTCTCCCTCGGCATGTTGGTCCGGCTCACGACGTTCCCGATCGGCACCGACGAAGCGGGCACCGAGGCCATCGGCTTCGGGTTCGAGCCCGCCGCGTAGACCAACCACCCAACGGCCACCACTCCTCCACAGAGATAGGGACCCAACCATGGCATCGGACGACATCTGGATCCTCGGCATCCACATGACGAAGTTCGGCAAGTACCCAGACCTCGACACCGTCGACCTCGCGACCGAAGCAGTGATGGGCGCCCTCACCGACGGCGGCGTGACCATGCAGGACATGGGTGTCCTCGCCGCGGGCAACCTCATGGCCGCGAACGCCGGGATGGGCCAGCAGATCCAGAAGCAGGTCGGTCAGACCGGGATCCCCGTCTACAACGTCGCCAACGCGTGTGCGACGGGAGCGACGGCACTGCGCACCGCGATCATGGCGGTGAAGGCCGGCGAGTGCGACATGGGCCTCGCCGTCGGAGTCGAGAAGCTCTCCGGGGCCGGCCTGCTCACCGGCGGCTCCCGTGCCGCCGACTCGCCGACGTGGGAGCCGCGCGGTCGCTACGGCGCGGTGGCTGCCGTCGACGGTCGGATCGGCACCGAGATCATGCCGGGCGTGTTCGCCCAGGTCGGCATGGAGTACGGCCACAAGTACGGCGGCACCAGCTTCGAGCTGTTCGCGCGGATCTCCGAGAAGAACCACGCCCACTCGACCCTCAACCCGAAGGCTGCCTACCAGAAGAAGTTCACCCTCGACGAGATCATGAACGACATCATGATCGCCTACCCGAACACGCGACCGATGTGCTCGGCGAACTGCGACGGCGCGGCTGCGGCGGTCGTGGTGAGCAACGCGAAGCTCGCGACCCTCGACCCCGACCAGCGGCGACGCGCGGTCAAGGTCTCGGCCTCGATCCTTACGTCAGACCCCTGGCAGGAGTCCTGCCAGGTGTTGCCCGACGTGAACACGCTCACCCGCATCGCGGCCACGCAGGCGTACGAGCAGGCCGGCATCGGTCCCGAGGACCTCGACCTCGTGGAGCTGCACGACTGCTTCGCGACCGCGGAGCTCGTGCACTACGACAACCTCATGCTCTGCGAGGAAGGCGGGGCGGTCGACTTCTTCGAGTCGGGGGCACCGCATCGCGACGGCAAGATGCCCGTCAACGTGTCGGGTGGGCTCGAGTCGAAGGGCCACCCGATCGCCGCCACGGGTATCGCCAACATCTGGGAGGTCGCGACCCACGTGCGCGGTGAGGCCGGCGACCGCCAGATCGAGGGCGCCAAGGTCGGGCTCGCGCACGTCATCGGGCTCGGGTCGGCCTGCGGCGTGCACATCCTCGAGAAGTCGGCTGCCTGAACCCAGTGCCACCCCGCGCCCGGCGCTGAGGAGCCACCACGAGCACTGATGCGTTGCTCCACCGCAGAGCCCGACGGCTGCAGTTCGCGACCATCGGATGGAACTCCCTCGAGGTGTTCGTCACCATCGGCCTCGGGATCGCGGCGCAGTCGCTCGCACTCGTCGCGTTCGGTCTCGACTCGCTCATCGAGGTGTTCGCTTCGCTCGTCGTGATCTGGCACCTCGGCACGTTCGGGTCGGTGCCGACCGACGAACGGACCACTCGGGCCCTCCGGCTCGTGGCGATCGCGTTCGGTGTCCTCTCGCTCTCCCTGTTCGCCGGGAGTGCGCGGGCGCTCTGGACGGGCACCGAAGCCGACTCGTCGATCGTCGGGATCGCCTACCTCGGCGCGACCGCCGTGGTCATGTTCAGCCTCGCTCGGTGGAAACGTCGGGTGGGTCTCGCGCTCGACGTCTCGCCGCTCATCTCCGAAGCGTCGGTCACGTTCCTCGACGGCGTGCTCGCGACCGGCATCCTCGTGGCCTTGGCGCTGAACACGGCCTTCGGTTGGTGGTGGGCCGACCCGATCGCGGCCGCGGTCGTCGGCGTGCTCGCCGCCCAGGAAGCGGTGAGCGGGTGGCGCCGAGCGACGCAGCCCGAGTCGGGTTAGCCACGCGCCGATCGAGCCGCGTGCTGAGCTACGTACGTGGGGGATCCATCTCGAAGGGGCCCTTCCCCATCTGATCGCGGATCGACACCACCGGCGGGTTGGTCATCGATCTCCGCTGCCAGTTCGCGCCGTCGACCACGAGCGTGTGCCCCGAGATGAACCGCCCGTACGGCGAAGCCAGGAACGTCGCAGCCCAGCCCAGCTCCTGGCGCTCCCCCACCCGCAAGGCCGGCTGGCATACGTCCTTGTCGTGGGTGCGTCCGAGGTTCGACTGGATGTCGACGGTCATGTCCTCGTGCGGGAACAGTCCGGGGACGAGACCGTTCACCTGGATCCCGTACGGGCCCCATTCCACCGCGAGGCTCTCGGTGAGGTTCTTCACCCCGGCCTTCGCGGCGGCCGAGTGCACGAACCCAGGGCCTCCGGTCCACGCGTAGCTCGCGCCCACATTGATGATCGATCCCGGCGTGCGGGCTTCGAGATGACGACGACCGAACTCGCGGGCGCAGAAGAATGTCCCGTTGAGCGTGATGTCGACCACGGTGCGCCACGCGTTCGGCGACATGTCCTCAGCCGGCACCGGGAAGTTCGCGGCCGCGTTGTTCACGAGTACGTCGGGGAGCGCGAAGCGCTCGGTTGCGGCATCGAACGCCGTCGCGATCGAGTCTGGCTCGCGAATGTCGCACTCGACGGTGAGCACCGCAGCGCCGAGCTCCTCCATCGCTGCAGCCCCGGCCTCCAGATGCTCGGGCTTGCGGCTGGCGATCACGATGCTCGCCCCGAGGCGGGCGAACTCCGACGCGATCGCCTTGCCGAGTCCGGTACCCGCCCCCGTGACGAACACGGTCGACCCGTCGAACGTGCCGTCCTTCAGCGCGGTTGCTCCCACCGCGGGTGGGTGGAGCAGCCCGATCTGCGCGTCGGTCTCGTCGGACATCGTCAGCTCCCCCGATAGTTCGGTTCGCGTTCCTCGGTCCGCGCCGCCTGGAACTCGGCGAAGTCGTCACTGCGGTTGAGGAAGGTCTGGTAGATCAGCTCGTCGTCCATCGACGCGCGGAGTCCAGGCTGGGAGCGATGCCGGATGACTCGCCGAGCGAGCTTCACCGCGATCATCGGCGCCGCGGCGACCTTCTCGGCCATCTCGCGCGCGGTGGAATCGAGGTCCTCGGGAGCGACGACGCGCGACACGATCCCGTGCCCGAGCGCCTCCTCGGCGCTGAGGGCGCGCCCGGTGAGCACGAGGTCGCTCACGATTCCCGGACCGCACATCTGGTACAGCACACCCATCCCACCGGTGTCGGGGATCACCCCGTACGCGACCTCGGGGAGCATGAAGCGCGCCCCCTCCGCCGCGATTCTGATGTCGCACAACAGTGCGCGTTGGAACGAGCCGCCGATCGCCCATCCCTGGATCGCCACGATGACCGGCGCCTCGAGCTCCCAGAGCTGCTGGATCCCGCGGTGACCCCGCGCCATGAGCTCGTGGTGCGTGAGCCCGCTCGTGTTGTTCCCGATCGACGACACGTCTCGCCCCGACGACCAGGCCTTCCCTTCGCCGCGCCAGATCACCGCGCGCACCGCGGGGTTCGACTTCAGCGCACCGAGGATCTCGAAGAGCTGAAGGTCCATCTCATCGGTGAACGCGTTGCGGTTGTCGGGGCTGTTGTTCGTGATGGTCGCGATCGCCCCATCGATGACGAGATCCACCGAGCCGCTCACGGTCGTACTGCATTGCTCATCGACACACTCCGCTCGATTCACGATGGGATCCGCAGGATGTCACGCGACGACCCGGTCGAACCACACGAGATCCCGAATTGGGAGTCTGGCGCTCCTCCCGGGTTCTCGGCACGCTCGTCGTTGCCTGGCAACGCTGAACGTGCCGAGAAGCCGGACGGGGTACCGTCGCGGCCGATGGAGACCTACCGAGACGCCACGTTCATCTCTGCCGACTCGCACGTCACCGAGCCCATCGAGCTGTACGCCGAGCGGGTCGACGTCGAGTACCGCGACCGAGCGCCGCAGATCGTCACCCGGGACGGCTGGCGGACGCTCATCGCAGAAGGGCTCGACCCGCGCAAGCTCATGACTGCCGACGAGCTCGAGGCGGCGATCGTCGGCGGCACCGACCCCGACGAGCGCATCCGCGACCAGGAGCGCGACGGCGTGTCGGCCGAGGTGATCTTCCCCACGTTCGCACTGCAGTCGTGCTTCTCATCCGAGGATGCCGGGCTGCAGCTCGCGCTCTGTCGGGCCTACAACGGCTGGGCGAAGGATGCATTCGCGGGCCACGACCGACTCCTCGCCGTCGGTGCCGTGCCGATGCTCGACATCGACGCCGGGATCGTGGAAGCGAAGCGCCTCGCCGGCGCGGGGTTCCGCGCCTTGTTCCTCCCGGCACGGGTTCCGACGCGTCCCTACAACGACGGCGAGTACGACCGCTTCTGGGCCGTCGCCGAGGACCTCGGGCTCCCCGTCACGTTCCATTCGGGCACCGGGTACGAGCCCCGCATCGTCCGAGGGCCGGGCGGTGCGGTCATCAACTATCTGCTCGGTGCGCAGCTCGACGGTCCCACCGTGATGCTGGCCCTGGCGGCCGGCGGTGCGCTCGACCGCTTCCCGGCGCTGCGGATCGTCACCGTGGAGACCGGCGCGTCGTGGCTCGGGTGGATCATGACGCAGGCCGACGCGATCTACCAGGACCACATCATGTACGCCCGTCCGAAGCTGTCGCTGAAGCCGAGCGAGCTGATCCGCCGCCAGGCCTCGGCCACGTTCATGCTCGACCCGGTCGCGATCAACAACCGTTACGTGACCGGACTCGAGACGCTCATGTGGGGCAACGACTACCCCCACCCCGAGGGCACGTGGCCCGAGTCGATGGACGCCGCGTCGCAGCAGTTCGCCGAGCTCCCCGATGACGAGCTCAACCAGATCGTGTGCGGCAACGCGGCCGACGTCTTCGGCTTCTCGCTCGCCTGAACGTCCAGCCCAGGCGCCGGCCCGTCCGCGGCACCGGCCCTGCCCGCGAACGAACCCCGAGACGACCGATCGGCCGTCCCGGGGCCCGTCAACACAGTGCTCAAGGCCTCACTCGAGGGGCTAGCGCCAGGAACGCCCACCGCTCTCGATCAGTGGCAGTCCCGCAGTTCCGCCGGGGTTCG
>JANOWV010000253.1:0-3069 GCA_031418075.1 Actinomycetes bacterium | reverse complement strand
CTCCGGCATCGGACGTGCGCTCGTCGAAGAAGTCGTCGTCCGCGCCCGTGCCGCGGGTGTTGGCGAGCTCCACACAGGGAACTGCGCACCCCGGTACGTCTGGCCGGGCGTCGACCTCGCGAGCACCCCTGCGCTCGCGTTCTTCCAGGACCTCGGGTTCGAGGCCTACGACCATGGCCTGAACATGTCGTTGCCCACCTCGTTCCGCGCCGAAGCATCCGAAGACATCACGGTCGAGCGCGAGCGAGGGACCGGGGCGATCGACCTTGCCGGTCGAGCGTTCCCGCACTGGGTCGACGAGATCGAACGCGGCACACAACGGGGCACCACGTTCGCCGCGCGCGACGCCTCAGGAGCGACCGTCGCGTTCGGCGCGCACTCCGTGAACCGCCGGGCCTGGATCGGCCCCATGGCCACGGACCCGGAGCGGCGCCACCACGGCGCCGGTCACGCGATCCTCGCCGCCCTCGCCGAGGACATCGCCTCGACCTGGGGCGACACGCACGCCGAGATCGCGTGGGTCACGCCGGTCCCGTTCTACGCGAAGGCAGGTGCCGTGGCGAGTCGAGCCTTTCGGATGCATCGGCGCCGACTCTGAGCCGGAAGCGCGACACCATTGAGGCCGCAACTCAGGCTCAGAACTCCGTGATCGCGGCGACCTGCTCCTGGAGCACCTTGTACTCGGGCGAGCTCGTGAGCGGCATCAGCTGCATGAGCTTGCCCATGTTGCCCGCAACCTTCACTCGGCCCTGCATGAACGCCGCGTTCACGTCGAGCTCACCCTTCTGGACGAGCACCGAGTCGTCGTAGCTCATCGACATCGTGAAGTCCGGCTCCGCAATCTCGCCGAGCTGACTCTCGAGCAGCTTGCCATCCTCGAGCACCCAGTAGTACTTCAGCTCACCATCGGGTCCACCCGACAACACGTACTGCATCTTCGCCGACGCACCGGGACGATCGGGCTGGTCCTTCGCGAGCTCACGACCCTCGTCGAGCCATTCCTGGGTGAGGTACTTCGCCATCGAGATCTCCTGGTGTCGGCATTGGCGCGTCGCGTGCGACGGCTGCTGGTTGCGATCAGCGAGGGAGTGTACCGACCGAGGCGTCGGCGCGGACCCGGGCGAAGAGATCGTCCTCCACCTCGCCGTCGGCGATCGGCTCGATCGTCGAGCGCGCGAGCGCGTACTCGTCCCACGGGAAGATGCGACGGACGGCATCGTCGGGCAAGCGCATCCAATGACCCTCGGGATCGACCTGGGTTCGGTGGGCGAGGAGTCCGGCACGGCGGGCGTGCAGCCACTCCCCAACCTCGACGAACGTCGTGAACCGCTCGTCGCGGTCGGGAAACCCGGCGTCGAACCAGCGCGCGTACGGACTCTCTTCGTTCCTGCGCACGAACTCGTCGTGAAGCGCCTGCACCCGCCGCCGCGAGAAGCCCGTGTAGTACATCTTCGCCGGCGTCCATGCCGGTCCGGCGTCCGGGTACTGCCCCTCGTCGCCAGCCGCTTCGAATGCCGGCCCCGAGATCTCGTGGACGCGAATGTGGTCGGGGTGCGGGTAGAAGGACCGGTCGTCGGCATAGGTCACGACGACCTGCGGCCGCTCCCGCCGGATCAGTGCAACCAGCCGACCGACGGCCTCTTCGAGCGGTGCGTTCGCGAAATTGTCCGGACGAGCGTTCGGCTCGGTGTCGGGCATCCCCGAGTCGTGGTACCCGAGCATGTGGACCTCGTCGTATCCGATCGCGTCGGCCGCGGCCTGGAGCTCGGCCATCCGGACCTCACGAAGGTTGGCGCGGACCTCCGGCGTATCGACGGCGGGGTTCAGGATGTCGCCCGCCTCGCCACCCGTGCAGCACACGAGCACGGTACGAACGCCTTCGTGGTGGTAGCGCGCGATGGTGGCGCTGCCCTTCGACGCTTCGTCATCGGGATGCGCGTGCACGGTCAGCACGCAGAGCGCGTTGCCGTCGCGATCGACGGGAACCAGGGAGGTCACGACGACGACGATACCGGCCGATCACGCTTGCGTCGCGCCGGATCGAGCCGGACAACATCCACTTTGCCGATGCCGCGCACTTTGCGACCTGAGATGCGACGCATGGTGAAGTGCTCATCATCGGCCAGCTCCGCCCCGATCGCCGCTGACGCCAGCACCGTCCCGGGGCGCGCCATCTCCGTGAGGCGCGCGGCAAGGTTCACGACCGGGCCGTAGTAGTCGCCATCGCGCGACACCATCGTTCCTGTCGCGATCCCGGCACGTGTTGCCGGCAGGAGGTCGTCGCGCAACGACTGCACCGTCAAGTCGACCGCAATGTGCGCCGCGGACGCGACCGTGTCGGCGATGAACATGACTTCGTCACCGATCGTCTTCACAACCCGCCCACCACCTGCGACGACGGTGTCGTGCGTCAGCTCGCCGAACCGGCTGACGAGCGCGGCGACGTCGTCGGGGTCGAGCTCGTTCACCAGCGCGGTGTACCCCACGAGGTCGACGAAACCGACCGACGCGTCGACGGTCCCCGGAAGGTTGGGGCTCGCGCCGGCGAGGCGACGCCAGAGCGACGCGCGCAGCTGAAGTCGAAAGACATGGGCCACGAGTCGAGCAACGTCGTCGAACGCCACCACGCCGGCGAGCGCTTCTGCGAGCATCGCATCGGAGACGCCACGGTTGTGGGCTACCTCGAAGGACGCCGCGACGTCGTCGGTGATCGCGTCGGCACTGCGGGCGAGTGATGCCCCGAGGACGCGCGCCTGCGGTAATGCCCGATCGAGTCGCCAATCGTCGATCCATGGGTTCGTGAACGTCTCGAGGAACACCCTGAGCGCGTCCACGTCGGAATCGCGGAATGCGGGGCGGTCGTCGGGCACGTCAGGGAACCCGATCGCCCGCCACACGGCCTGGGCGGTCTCGACGTCAGTACCGCCGCGCTCGGCCAGCTCGATCATCGTGTACTGCCGCGCGCCGGGCAGGAGCTCCCGGTCGAGCACGAGCAGTGCGAGGTTCTGGGCATCGATCGCCCGCTCGATCTCGGCGTCGGTCGCCCCTCGCTTGCGGAAGAACCGCCGA
>JANOWV010000252.1:0-2789 GCA_031418075.1 Actinomycetes bacterium | reverse complement strand
AGCTCGAGCACCGACACGTCGAACGTGCCACCGCCGAGGTCGAAGACGAGGATGGTGAGGTCCTGCTCCTTGTCGAGCCCGTACGCCAGCGCGGCTGCGGTGGGCTCGTTGATGATGCGCAGCACCTCGAGGCCGGCGATCTCGCCCGCCTCCTTGGTGGCCTGGCGCTGGGCGTCGTCGAAGTACGCCGGCACCGTGACCACGGCCTGGGTGACGCTGCCCCCCAGGTAGGCCTCGGCGTCGCGCTTGAGCTTGCCGAGGATCCGGGCCGAGATCTCCTGGGACGTGTAGGCCTTGCCGTCGATGTCGATCGACCACTTCGTGCCCATGTGGCGCTTCACCGACCGGATGGTCCGATCGGGGTTCGTGATCGCCTGACGCTTGGCGACCTCGCCGACGAGGACCTCGCCGGACTTCGAGAACGCCACCACGGACGGCGTCGTGCGCCCGCCCTCGGCGTTGGGGATGACGGTCGGCTCGCCCGCCTCCAACGTGGAGACGACCGAGTTCGTCGTACCGAGGTCGATGCCGACGGCCTTGCTCATAGGGATTTCCTCCGTGAATGGGTGCCCTGTGCGGGGTTGACAGGATTCTTGAGTGTCAAAGTATCAACTTTGATTCGCACGGTTCTATTCCAGGTGACCAACGATCTTGGCCAAGCGGGCGACCGCACCGAAGGAGGTCCCAGGGTCACCGGCACCGCCGGCGCAGGCGGGGGCGGCAGACGGGGCCGGGTGTGGCTAGATTCCCCGCATGGCCAAGAGCGATTCGTTCACCGATCACCTCGCCGGAGTGCCCCTCTTCTCGGCGTGCTCGAAGAAGGACCTCCAGCAGGTCGCCAAGCGCGCGGAGGACGTCCAGGTCGCCGCGGGCAAGGTCCTCGTGAGCGAGGGGTCGGCGGGAGCCGAGTTCTTCGTGATCATCGAGGGCACGGCGAAGGTCTCCCGTCACGGCCAGGAGGTCGCCGAGCTCGGCCCGGGTCAGTTCTTCGGCGACCTCGCCCTGCTCGACCGGGCACCGCGCAACGCGACCGTGACCGCGGCGACCCCCATGGAGCTGGTTGTCCTCGGCCAGCGCGAGTTCTCCGGCCTCATCGACGAGGTCCCCGGATTCGCGCACAAGCTGCTCGCGGGGCTTGCCGCCCGCCTGCGCGCGTACGACGCCAAGACCGTCCAGTAACGCTGAGTTCCGGTCTTTCGCCGTCGGCCGCTAGGTTCCCTCGCGTGCGACGCCTGAAGATCAAGCCGCATCAACTCGTCCTTGCGATCGGCGCGGCTGCGGCCGTCGGCACGATCGTCTCGGGGATCCTGCCGCGCATCACCGGGTGGCACGACACGTCACCGATCAGTCGCGAGGTCTTCGTCGACGTTCCCGACCCGATCTATTGGCTCTTCTACGCGATCGCCCCGGTCGCGCTCTTCGCGGTGGCGTGGCTCGTCGCCCAACGGGTCAAGAACTACGAGCGGGGTCGGCCCGACGACCGTCGCACGACGAAGAAGAACGCGCATCGCCGCCTGCGCGACTTCCGCGCCGGCGTGTGGATGCGCACGCTCATGCGCGACCCCGCCGCGGGGCTGATGCACTCGTTCATCTACTTCGGGTTCTTGGTGCTGTTCGCGGCGACAGTCATCCTGGAGATCGACCACCAGCTCCCCGAGGAACTGAAGTTCCTGCACGGTCGCGTGTACCAGGCGTACTCCGCGACCTCCGACATCTTCGGCGTGGTCTTCGTCGTGGGGATCCTCTGGGCGATCGCTCGGCGCTACGTGCAACGCCCGTACCGGATCCGGATCAAGACGAAGCCTGAAGACGCACTCGTCCTCGGCACGTTCCTCGTCATCGGCGTGACCGGGTTCCTCACCGAGGGCCTCCGCATCGCGCTCGCGGGCACACCGTCGTTCGAACGGTGGTCCCTCGTGGGCTACCCGCTCGCGCAGCTGTTCGACGGTGCGAGCGCGGCAACGTTGTCGGATCTCCACCGGGTGGCATGGCTGGTGCACTTCGGCGCCTTCATCGTCTTCCTCGTCCTGCTGCCGGTCACGAAGCTGCGACACATGATCACGTCGCCGATGAACATGTACCTGAGCGACAAGGACCGGCCGAAGGGTGCGATGAAGCCGCTCCCCAACCTCATGGAGACCGAGCTCGACACGTTCGGTGCGGTCACCATCGAGGACTTCACCTGGAAGCAGCTCTTCGACACCGACGCCTGCACGATCTGCGGACGGTGCACGTCGGTGTGCCCCGCACATGCCACCGGCAAGACGCTCGACCCGCGGGAGATCGTGCTGAAGGTGGGCGAGGTGATGGCCGCGACCGGGCCCGCCGGGGTATCGCCGCCCGTGTCGGTCGACTCCGAGATCAGCATCACCGCGAACTCGGTGTTCGAGCGGATCACTTCAGAAGAGCTCTGGGCCTGCACCACGTGCAAGGCATGCGACGAGATCTGTCCCGTGAACATCGAGATCCTCGACAAGATCCTCGACATGCGCCGGTACCTCTCCCTGATGGAGAGCGACTTCCCCACCGAGCTCGGCAACACCTACCGGTCGATGGAGAACTCGTCCAACGTCTACGGCATGGGCCAGGGCGAGCGGGCCGACTGGGCCAAGGACCTCGACGGCGTCGACATCGTCGACGGCACCGGTGCCCTCGGCCACGAGTACCTCTACTGGGTGGGCTGCGCGGGGAGCTTCGACGACCGCAACAAGAAGACGAGCCGAGCCGTCGCCTAGCTGCTCCAGCGAGCGGGGATCGACTTCGGGATCCTCGGCCCCAACGAGCTCTGC
>JANOWV010000251.1:0-2037 GCA_031418075.1 Actinomycetes bacterium | reverse complement strand
ATCGCGCAGCTGCGCGCGCCCAGCGAGCTCCGCGGTCGCGTGATGAGCGCGATCATGGTGATGCTCGGGACCCTCTATCCGATCGGGAGTGTCGTGCAAGGGGCCGTCGCCGACGAGATCGGGCTCCGGGTCACCACGGTCGGTGCGGCGGCGCTCCTCGCCGGCATCTTCTTCGCGATCCGTGTGCTCCGACCCGGCTTCGACCGTGCGCTCGGCGACCTCGAGGAGACGGGCGCACCTTCGCTCGAACCCGACGCCGTACTCGGCTGACCTACCCGACGACGATCAAGAGCGACGATGAGCGTGCTGGCCCGTGAACGACGCGATCGCGTAGAGGTGCTCCGTCTCGACCGGCCCGAGTCGCGCAACGCGATGAATCCGGAGCTCTCGCTGGCGATCGAGCAGGCGCTCGACGACGTGGAGACGGATCCGGAGGTGTGGGCCGTCGTCCTCACAGGCACCGGCCCGGTGTTCTGCGCCGGCGCCGACCTCAAGGTCATCGCGAGCGGCGGCGGCGCCGAGATCGAGACCGCACGCGGGGGCTTCGGCGGCTTCGTGCAGCGCGACTTCCCGAAGCCGGTGATCGCAGCGGTGAACGGGCATGCGCTCGCGGGTGGCTTCGAGCTCGTGCTCGCCTGCGATCTCGTGGTTGCCGCCGACGATGCGACGTTCGGCCTGCCCGAGGTCAAGCGCGGGCTCCTCGCCTCCGCGGGCGGGCCGATCCGGCTGGCGAAACGGGTGCCGTTGGCCACCGCGCTCGAGATCGTGATGACCGGTGATCCGATCACCGCGGCCCACGCGCAGGCGCTCGGCCTCGTGAACCGCGTGGTCCCCGCCGATCGCGTCGTCGACGAGGCGCTCGCCCTCGCAGCCCGCATCGCCGAGGCGTCGCCCGCTGCGGTGCGCGGGGTCCGGCGGCTCGTGCGCGACTCGGTGGACCTCGCCGAAGCCGACGCCTGGGCCCTGAACCGGACGATCATGGGCGAGGTCTTCGCCGCGGGCGACGCCATCGAGGGCGCCACCGCCTTCGTGGAGAAGCGCTCGCCGACGTGGAACCCGCCCGTCTCCTGACCGGCCCTGGCTCGGGGGTGTGCCCGCCCGGCATGGCACCGCGATGCGACCATGGGAGTGATCACTCCTAGAATCATCGTCGTGAGCGCAGAACCAGGTCTGGGCGTTGGGGGTATGCGGGTGGAGGGCCAGGACGTCGAGGCCCTGCGCGTCGAGGAGCTGGCCCGCCGGGCCGACTGCTCGGTCGACACGATCCGCTTCTACCAGAAGCGCCGGCTGCTCCCTCCGCCCCGACGCGACGGCCGCATCGCCTGGTACAGCGATGCCCATGTCGAACGACTCACACAGATCAAGGAGCTCCAGACGCGTGGCCTCTCGCTCGCGCTGATCCGCCGCCTCCTCGACGGCGAGCTCGATGCCGCCGACGCGCCACTCGCGGCCGCAGTCGCCGACGCATCGGGGGGCGAGCTGCTGACGCTCGCCGAGCTCGCGACCCGCGCCGGCGTACCCGTGGAGCTCCTCGACGCCGTCGCCGAACAGGGGCTCCTGGTCCCCCGGCGTCGCGACGGCATCGAGGGTTACGCGGCAGGCGACGCCGACATCGTGGCCGCGGGGCTCGAGCTGCTCGGCGCCGGCCTCCCCCTTGCCGACCTGCTCACACTCGCACGTCGCCACCACGACTCCACCAGGGAGATCGCCGAAGACGCGGTCGCGATGTTCGACGAGCACGTGCGCGCCCCGTTGCGCGACTCGGACCTCCCCGACGACGCCCGCGCCGCCCAGCTCGTCGCCGCCTTCCGAACCTTGCTCCCGAACGTCACGACCCTCGTCTCGCACCACTTCCGCGACGTGCTGCTCGATGTCGCCAAGGAGCACCTGGAGTCGGTCGGCGAGCCCGCCGAGCTGCTCGCGGCTGCCGCTGAGCCCGGATGGGGACACGGGATCCGCGCATGACGCAGGTCGTCGGCCCCCACGGTGAGCTCCCGCGCGGCGAGGAGAAGCGACACGCGGTCGAAGCGATGTTCG
>JANOWV010000250.1:0-1965 GCA_031418075.1 Actinomycetes bacterium | reverse complement strand
GCCGCGCACCGGGAGTTCGAGTCGGGTGCATGGCCGCGGACGAATGCAACGGACCGCGGACGGGTGCTCCTCGAGGTCGCACGACTGGTCCGAGAGCGTGCCGACGAGTTCGTCGAGGCGGAGGTTCGTGGCGCAGGACACCCGATCGGTGACGCGCGGTGGGAGGTTGCGACCGCGGCCGACGTGTTCGAGTACTACGCCGGTGCGGCCAACAAGCACTTCGGCGAGGTGGTCCCGGTCCAACAGCCCGGCCTCGACGTGGTCCTTCGCGAGCCCATCGGCGTGTGTGCGCTCATCGTCCCCTGGAACTTCCCGCTGCTCATCGCGACGTGGAAGGTCGCGCCGGCGCTCGCGTGTGGGAACCCGATCATCCTCAAGCCCGCATCGTTCACGCCGCTCACCGCGCTGCTGCTGGGCGCGACGCTTGTCGACGCCGGCGTGCCTCCGGGGGCCGTGTCCGTCCTCGTCGGTCCGGGGAGGGTGCTCGGCAACGCACTCGTCGCCGACCGCCGCGTCTCCAAGATCGGGTTCACCGGCGAGACCGCGACGGGCGCGTCGATCCTGAAGGCTTCAGCCGACAACATCGCGCGTTGCTCGCTCGAGCTGGGCGGCAAGTCGGCGAGCGTCGTGTTCTCCGACGCCGACCTCGACCGGTGCATCGCGGAGACGCCGATGGCGGTGTTCGGCAATGCCGGACAGGACTGCTGCGCGCGGAGTCGGATCCTGGTGGAGCGCTCCGTGTACGCCGACTTCGTCGAAGGCTTCTCGGCCGCCACCGCCAACGTCGTCGTCGGCGATCCGCTCGACGAATCCACCGAGATGGGCCCGATGATCTCCGCGGCCCAGCGGGCGACATCGCTCGACTACCTGGCGATCGGGGAAGGCGAGGGAGCGCGTCGGACGACCGGCGGCGAACCCGGTGACGGCGACGGTTGGTATCTCGCCCCGGCGGTGCTCGCCGATGTGTCGAACACGATGCGGGTCGCACGCGAGGAGATCTTCGGGCCGGTTGCCTGCATCATCCCGTTCGACGACGAGGTCCAGGCCGTCGAGATCGCGAACGACAACGACTACGGACTGTCGGGATCGATCTGGACCGGTGACGTCGGCCGGGCCATCCGGGTGGCGAAGGGGATCAGGACGGGCAACCTCTCGGTGAACTCCCACAAGAGCGTGCGCACCGAGACCCCGTTCGGCGGGTTCAAACGGTCGGGACTCGGACGCGAGCTCGGGATGCACGCGCTCTCGCACTACACCGAGGTGAAGAACGTCTACTTCTCATCGGAGTCGCCGGGCTGACGAGGTTTCGAAGGTGGCGCCACCTACGCTCGCCGGATGCGACGCGCCTTCTTCGCCATCGTCGCCGTGATCGCGACCGCGGTCGCAGCAGCGGGCGGGAACCTGGGCGGGCCGACGCTCGTCGCTTCCGCAAGGGCTTTCGCCTCCACCGACCACGCTGCCGCCCAGTCGTCCGCGCCGGCCCAGTCGCCGTCGCCGGCGCTGGACTGGGCGTCGTGTCGAGGCGGCGCCGCCGAGTGCGCAACGCTCGCCGTCCCGCTCGACGACACCGTCGGAGGCGGCCCCACGATCGACCTCGGCCTGGTGCGCATCCGGGCGCGCGACCCCGAACGGCGGATCGGGTCGCTCCTCATCAACCCGGGCGGACCCGGCGCGCCGGCCACCGACTTCGCGGTCGACTTCGCGCCGAGCCTGCCGGGCGAGATCCTCGATCGATTCGACATCGTCGGCGTCGACCCGCGCGGGGTGGGCCAGAGTCAAGGCGTCGACTGCGTCAGCGATCTCGACCCGCTGTACGCGCTGGACTGGACGTCCACGGACGTCACTGTACGCGCCGCGTTCGTGGCCGGGGTCCAGTCGATCGTCGACGCGTGCGTCGCGAAGGACGGCAGCCTGCTGCCATACCTGACCACGGACCGCACCGCCCGCGACATGGACCGCGTGCGC
>JANOWV010000249.1:0-1551 GCA_031418075.1 Actinomycetes bacterium | reverse complement strand
GGCGACGGCACCGTCGGTGGCCACGAGCAGTGGGAGGATGTCGAATCGGACGTCAGCGGGGGAGCGCACCAGCTCGGCATCGTTGCCGGCGACGGCGCGGACGAGGGCGAGCGCCTCCGGCGAGTCCCACGGATGCCCATCGACGAGCGGCGCACCGTCGGGGCCGAGCGAGCCGTGGAGGCCGAGCAGGCGGTAGTGGTGGCGTGAGCGCGAGGTGCGGATGCCCTCGGGCCCGCGCACCTGGACGGCCCGGTCACCCGGGATCCCCTCGGCGGTGAGCTCGGCCTCGGCGAGGGCCTCGCCGGCGACCGACTTCACGGGGTAGCGCCAGAGTCCGGCGACGGTGAGCGGCATGCGGTCGAGACGCTAGGCGACCACTGGCACCGGGAGGCGGGGGCCTGTCGACGTGCGTCATACTCTCGGCAGTGATCGGGGGGTCGCATCGGGGAAGTGAGTCCGACGACGGCGCCCGGGCGCGTCGATAGCACCAAGGCGCGTGTGCAGGAGGGGATCACCGGTGCCGACGTGGGGCTGCTCGTCCTGCGACTCGGCCTCGGTGTCGTCTTCCTGGGTCATGGGCTGCAGAAGCTCGGATGGTTCCCCGGCGGCGGGTATCCGACGAGCATCTCGGAGCAGAAGGCGTTCCTGATCCACTTCGGGTACTCGTCGCCGTCGCTCATGGCCTGGCTCATCACCGCCACGGAGATCGTCGCCGGGGTGTCGCTGCTGCTCGGGCTGCTGATGCCGCTCGGCGCGGCCGCGGTGATCGGGATCGCGTGGCAGTTCGTCGCGGGGCTCCAGTGGGACGGCGGCCTCTTCGGGAATGACACCGTCGGCGGCTACGAGCAGACACTGTTCATGCTCGTGGCCGCGGTCGCGCTGGCCTATGTCGGGCCGGGGCGCCTGTCGGTCGACCGGGCGCTCGGCCTGAAGCTCGACGGCATGCGGTGGGGATCGATCGGCGTCGGCCTCGGGGTTGTCGTCGGCTCGATCGTGCTCGTCGCGTTCGGCTCGGGCTTCGGCGGCGCTCCACCACCGTTCGGGCCGGGGTAGGCCCGCCGCGATCTATCGCTTGACGCTATATCGAAAAGTGATAGAGTGAGCGGATGGCCGCTCCTGATCCAGTCGAGTTCCTTCCGCTCCCGCAGGCGCAGTTCCACGTGCTCGTGGCCCTCACCGAAGGTGAGCTGCACGGGTACGCCATCATGCAGGCAGTCGAAGAGTCGTCGAAGGACACCGTGCGGATGGGTCCCGCAACGCTGTACGGCACGCTCAAGCGCTTGGTCGCCGCGGGCCTTGCCGAGGAGACGGCGCACCGGGCGGACCCGGACGACGATCAGCGTCGGCGGTACTACCGGCTGACCGGGCTGGGCCGTCGGGTCTGTGCGGCCGAGGCCGAGCGCGTGGCCCGCCTGGTCAAGATCACCCGCACCAACCTGCGCCCGGAGCTCGCCTGACCATGGCCGAGCATCATCGTGTCTACCGGTCGCTGGTCGGCATGTACCCACGCGAGTTCCGTCGAAGCTACGGCGTCGACCTCGTGCAGCACTT
>JANOWV010000248.1:0-1583 GCA_031418075.1 Actinomycetes bacterium | reverse complement strand
GCACGAAACCTCCGAGCGACGCCCACGGGCCACGCGCGGCGTGAGCTGGGGCGGACGCCGAGCGCACCGGATCTCCGTGCTCCTGGTGACAGCCCTCGTGGCGACCCTGGCCACCACCGGTGTCGCCACCGCACGCAGCGGCACGCCCACGACGACAACGACCACCGCGCCTTCCACGCCCCCGGCGCCAGCCGGCTACGACCCGGCGACCGACCTGTACTCGATGGCGGCGACCACGGCCGGCCTCGGTGCGCCCGCGTTCTGGAACGCCGGATTCACCGGTCGGGGCGTCGATGTCGCCATCATCGACTCCGGCGTCTCCCCCGTCGAAGGGCTCAACGGTCCCGACAAGCTCGTCTACGGGCCCGACCTCTCCTTCGAGTCGCAGTCTCCCGACCTGACCAACCTCGACACGTTCGGGCACGGCACCTTCATGGCGGGACTCATCGCCGGCCACGACAGCACCCTGGCCACGCCCTACTCGAGTGCGCCGGCGTCGCAGTATCGCGGCGTCGCGCCCGACGCCAGGCTCGTGAGCCTCAAGGTCGCCACCGCCGATGGCGGGACCGACGTGTCCCAGGTGATCGCCGCGATCAACTGGGTCATCCAGCACAAGAACGACAACGGGATGAACATCCGCGTCCTGAACCTGTCGTACTCCGTGACCTCCCCGCAGACCTACCTGCTCGACCCCCTCGCCTTCGCGATCGAGCAGGCCTGGCGGGCCGGCATCTTCGTCTCGGCTGCGGTCGGCAACGACGGGTTCGTCGGTGGACTGACCGGCAACATGGGGTTGCCAGCACGGGATCCCTTCGTCATCGCCGTGGGTGCGTCCGACTCGATGGGCACTCGCACGATCTCCGACGACACGGTCGCGCTCTTCTCGGCCAAGGGCAGCACCCAGCGCCACGTGGATCTCCTGACCCCGGGCGCCCACCTCCAGGGGCTACGGGTTCCGGGCTCCTTCATCGACCTCACCCACCCCGAGGGGCTCCGGGGGGATCGGTACTTCCGCGGCAGCGGCTCGTCGCAGGCGGCGGCGATCCTCTCGGGAGCCGCCGCACTCGCGATCCAGCAGCGCCCCACGATCACGCCGAGTCAGCTCAAGCTCCTGCTCATGAACGCTGGTGTGAGCCTGAAGGCGTCGAACATCTGGCAGGGACGCGGCGTCCTCGACCTCACCCGGGCACTCAACGCTTCGAGCACCGCCATCGACACGCTCCACGTCCCAGGCAGTGGGCTCGGCACCCTCGAGCTCGCCCGCGGGACCGACCGGGTCAGCGACGACGACGTCGCGCTGTCCGGCGAGCAGGACATCTTCGCCCAGCCGTTCAACGCCGGCTCGATGGCCCTGGCCGAAGCGCTGGGGCGCAGCTGGACCGGCGGGACCTGGAACGGCAGTGCATGGACCGGGGACGCGTGGTCCGGACGCTCGTGGACGGGCACCGTCTGGACCGGACGCTCCTGGACCGGACGCTCCTGGACCGGACGCTCCTGGACCGGACGCTCCTGGACCGGACGCTCCTGGACCGGCGGCGCTTGGGCCGGTAGCTCGCTGTCCGGACGCAGCTGGACCGGCGGGA
>JANOWV010000247.1:0-4550 GCA_031418075.1 Actinomycetes bacterium | reverse complement strand
CGCCGCTGCGATCCGACGCCTTCGCCCGCTCGCACGCGCGCACATCGTCCGGGTCGATGTCGACCGTTCGCTCCCTCCCGTCTCGGTCGACGTCGCGATGATCGAAGAGGTGTTCATGAACCTGCTCGAGAATGCACTCCGCTTCGGCCCGCCCGGCTCCGAGATCACCGTGTCGGCACGCTTCGCATCGGGAGCGCCGGACGGATCGATCGAGGTCAGCGTGGCCGACCACGGCCCGGGGGTGCTGCCGGAGGATCGGACTCGGATCTTCGAAGACTTCGTCCGGGCCGACTCCCGTGCAGACTCGGGTGGTACCGGCCTCGGGCTCGCGATCGCACGGGCACTCGTCACTGCCCACGGAGGCCAACTGTCGGTCGGCGAGACGTCCGGCGGCGGTGCCACGTTCCGTTTCGTGCTCCCGAACGGAGCGCCGTGAGCTCGGTCCTCGTCGTCGAGGACGACGCGCCGCTGCGTCGGGCGCTTCGCACCTCCCTGCGTGCCCGCGACCTCGTCGTCCACGAAGCCGGCAGCGGAGAGGAGGCGGTGATCATGGCCGCGGACCGGCTCCCCGACGTCGTGCTCCTCGATCTCGGACTCCCGGGCATCGACGGGCTCGAGACACTCCAGCGCCTGCGAACCTTCTCCGACGCCCCCGTGATCGTCCTCACCGCGCGCGACCGCCCCAAGGACAAGGTCGCGGCACTCGATGCCGGCGCCGACGACTACATCACCAAGCCGTTCGACATCGACGAGCTCCTCGCGCGAGTGCGCGCGGCCCTTCGGCGCAGTCCTGTGGCTGCGACGGGGCCGTCGGTCCTCGCGGTCGGTGACCTCGAGATCGACCTCGCCCGACGACGGGTGCGCCGCTCCGGAGTTGACATCCGGCTCACGAAGACGGAGCTGGCCCTCCTCGAGGTCCTCGCGACGAACCCTGGGAAGCTGCTCACGCACGAGTACCTGCTGCGAACCGTCTGGGGGCAGGGCTACGGCTCGGAGAGCAACTACCTGCGCGTGTACGTGGGTCAGCTGCGCAAGAAGCTCGACGACGACGCCGCGAACCCGCGCCTCGTCCTCACCGAGCCGGGCATCGGGTACCGCTGGATCGCGCACGAGGACTGACCGCGCGACAGGGCCGACCGGGCGGGGGGAATGCCCGGTCGGCCCTCATCGCGGACCTTGGTGGTGCCTCGCTAGCGACCCAGCGACGGGTCGGGGCTCTCACCCCCCGTCGCAAGGACCAT
Source organism: Actinomycetes bacterium (assembly GCA_031418075.1). Lineage (GTDB taxonomy): Bacteria > Actinomycetota > Acidimicrobiia > IMCC26256 > PALSA-555 > DASUAO01. Next base: position 3,309 of record JANOWV010000247.1, on the reverse strand, counting down.
GTCCTGGGCGGGGTCGGCACCCACGATGTCGACCTCACGCACCTGGAGGTTGTCGTAGGCGAGGACACCCATCTCGCCCCGGTCGAGGCCGGCGATCTCATCGGCCTCGGTCGAGCGGATGCCGCCCTTCGTGAGCTTGTTCTGGAGCTTGAAGAACCCGTACGCGAGACCACCCATGATGACGATGATCACGAGCGATCCGATCGCCTGCGACGCGAGCTGACCGAAGCCGAGCTCGCCGAACGAGCCGCTGCCGAACAGCTTGCCACCGTCGCCGTACAGGATCCCGGTGACACCGGTCGCCGACTTCGCGGCTCCACTGGCCGTGAGGTTCCACCCGGCGCCGTACCGGCCGTCGGAGAAGATCCCTACGGCGAGCACACCGAAGATCCCGCACACTCCGTGCACGGAGATCGCACCGACCGGGTCGTCGATCCCCTTGCGCTCCCAGAACATGCACGACTCGACCACGATGACCGCGGCGATCGAGCCGATCAGGGCGGCTGCCCATGGCTGCACGAAGGCACACGGGGCCGTGATGGCCACGAGGCCGGCGAGCATGCCGTTGGCCATCATCCCGGGGTCGGGCTTGCCCATGCGCTTCATCACGTAGAACATCGCGATGACCGCTCCGAACGCTGCGGCGATCGCGGTGTTGACCGCGACGACGGCGAAGCGCACGTCGGTCGCCCCGAACGTGGATGCTGCGTTGAAGCCGAACCACCCGAACAGCAGGATGAACGTGCCGAGCATCGCCATCGGGATGTTGTGGCCTGCGAGCGCGCGTGGCAGCTTGTCGGCCCCGTACTTGCCGATCCGAGGTCCGAGCACGATCGCTCCTGCGAGCGCCGCGATACCGCCGACGGCGTGGACGACGCCCGAGCCGGCGAAGTCGACGTAGCCGAAGCCCAGCTTGAGGTTGTTGCCGAGCTGGCTCAGCCAGCCGCCGCCCCAGGTCCAACCACCGAAGATCGGGTAGTAGAGGGCACCACAGAACAGTCCCCAGCCGACGAACGACTTCCACTTCCACCGCTCCGCCATCGACCCGGTCGGGATCGTGGCGGTGGTGTCCATGAACGCCACCATGTAGAGGAAGAACGCGGCAACCGGTGCGCTGTACGCGGCACCGGACAAGCCGAAGCCGGTGCGTCCCCAGAGGAACGTCCAGTCACCGAAGCCGATCAGCCGGTCGGGGCTCAGGGCCTTGTCGAGACCGAAGTACCCGGCGTAGCTGAAGTTCGAGAACATGATCGGGAACCCGACCAGGAAGAACGCGACGAACCCGAGTCCGAAGACGGCGAAGTTCGTGCTGACCACGTGGGCCGCGTGCTTTGCCCGGCAGAAGCCGGTCTCCACGAGCGCGAACCCGGCCTGCATGAAGATGACGAGCACTGCCCCGATCACGATCCAGAGCAGGTTGAGGGCGATCGCGGGATCGGTGGACGTGCTCGCTTTCCCGGTGATCGTCGTCGACGGGTCGGCACCGGCGGCGAACGCCACGCCCGACATGGTGAGGAGCGCGACGACGGACAGGATCATGCCGATCCCTACCTTTCGCCGCGCTGATCCCCTGATCATTGCCACCGCCACCTCCTGTCACAGCCCCTCGGCGAGGGGGCACTGGGCGCAACGTACGGAGGGACCATTTCGGGCCGGTAGCCCGACGGTGAACCGCGCCCGACGTGCACCTGTCACGAACCTGACATGGAATCCACCCGCCGGAACCCCCGGACGGAGCGGGAGCACGCCCCAATAGGCTGCGCCCGATGAGCGACCGGAAGAGCGAGGGGATGAGCGAACCCATCCCCGTCGCGATCGTCCCGCACACGCACTGGGACCGAGAGTGGTACGAGCCCTTCCAGACCTTCCGCGTGCGACTCGTCCACCTGCTCGACCAGCTCCTCGACCTGCTGGAAGGCGACGAGCGCTACGCCCGCTTCCTCCTCGACGGTCAGACGGTCGTCATCGACGACTACCTCGAGATCCGACCGGAAGCAGCGGCGCGGCTCGAGCGACTCGCGGCGGCAGGACGTCTCCAGGTGGGTCCGTGGATGGTGCTCATGGACGAGTACATGGTCTCGGGCGAGACCATCGTGCGCGACCTCCAGCTCGGCATCCGCCGCGCCACCGCGCTCGGCGGGCTGATGGAGGTCGGCTACCTCCCCGACATGTTCGGACACGTCGCGCAGATGCCCCAGCTGTTCCGACTCGCCGGCCTCGAGCACGCCGTCGTGTGGAGGGGAGTTCCGGCCGCGGTCACCAAGACCGCGTTCTGGTGGGATGCACCCGACGGCTCGCGCGTGCGCGCCGAGTACCTCTACGGCTCGTACTCGAACGGCCGCGACCTCCCCGCCGATGCCGACGGCCTCGTCGCCCGTGCGCACGGCTACGAGCTCGAGCTCGGGCCGGCCCGCCTCGACGGGGGCGGGATGCTGCTGATGAACGGCACCGACCACCACCTCCCGCAGCCATGGCTCGGCGAGGTCGTGGCGAAGGCGAACGAGCACCAAGACCAGTACGAGTTCACCGTGACGTCGCTTCCCGAGTACCTCGCCGACCAGCCGAGTCCGGACCTGACCGTCTGGCAGGGAGAGCTGCGTTCCGGGGCACGAGCCAACGTGCTCATGGGTGTCGCGTCGAACCGGGTTGACGTGCATCGCGCGTGCGCGGTTGCCGAGCGGGCGATGGAACGACGCGCCGAGCCACTCAGCGCGCTGTTGCTCGAGCCGTCGCGCTACCCGTCGGCGTTGCTCGACGTCGGTTGGCGCAACCTCGTGCTCAACAGCGCGCACGATTCCTCATGTGCGTGCAGCGCCGACGAAGTCGTCGACGCGGTCACGGTGCGCTACCAGGAGGCCCGCCAGGTCGGCGACGCGCTCACGAAGGAAGCAGTGCGTGTCCACGCCGATCGGGTCGCCGGCCGTCCGGGCGCGATCGCAGTCGTCAACCCGACGGCGCGCACCCGCGGCGGCCTCATCCACACGTTTGCCCCGGGAACCGGTCCGGTCCACTTCGTCTCGGCCACCGGGGTCCCGTGCGCGACGCAGGTGCTGCGCGAGGTTGGCGGTGAGGGTTTCGCCACCATCGTCACGGGCGAGAAGGTCCGCTGGGTGCTCGAGCTCCTGCGCGGTCAGGAGTTCGCCGGCGCGCGCGTTGCCCGCGTCGACCGGGCCGAGCTCGCGCCAGGTGAGTGGGAGTACACCTTCCACGCGGCCGGTAGCGGCGACGCGCCGATCGACCTCGAGGACCTCCGGGAGGAGCTGCTCGACCGCGGCGCGGCCGGCGAGACCATCCGCTTCCGTCAGAACC
>JANOWV010000246.1:0-2773 GCA_031418075.1 Actinomycetes bacterium | reverse complement strand
GACGGGTTCCTCACCATCGTCGATCGCAAGAAGGACATCATCATCCGCGGCGGGGAGAACGTCAGCGCACTCGAGGTGGAAGAGCAGCTGTTGCGCATGGTGGGTGTCGCGGAAGTCGCGGTTGTGGCCGCACCGGACGCGCGTCTCGGAGAGCACGGTTGCGCGTTCGTCCGGATGCTCCCGGGCGCCGGCACTGCGCCAGATCTGGAGACTGTGAAGGCCCACTTCGAGGCGTCAGGGATGGCTCGCCAGAAGTGGCCCGAAGACGTCCGCGCGATCGAGGAGTTCCCGCGTACTGCATCGGGGAAGATCCAGAAGTTCGTCCTCCGCCAGCGCCTGCGCGACGAGGGCTGAACGTCAGCAACGCCTCATGCGCGGGCGGGCGTCGCGCTGGTCAGGTGGTGCCGAGATACTCGGTGAGGAGCTCGCCGCGGGCTTCGGAGCTCGGACCGTGCCACGCCACCCGACCGCGACTCAGGATCACGGCTTCGTCGGCGAAGTCGAGTGCCCGCTCCACGTACTGCTCGACGAGCAGCACCGTCACCCCCTCCGCGCGCGCTCGGGCGAGGCTCTCGAACACGACGTCGACGAGCTTCGGCGCCAGCCCGAGCGACATCTCGTCGGCGATGAGCAGGCGCGGGGGCGCCGCGAGCACTCGGGCGAGGCTCAGCATCTGCTGTTCGCCACCGGAGAGCGTGCCGGCCTCCTGCCGCCGTCGTTCCGCGAGCACCGGGAACAGGTCGAACGCGCGATCGAGTGCGGTCGCTCGGTCCGACCGGGGCACCGCGTGCCGCAGTCGCACCCGCAGGTTGTCGATGACGGTGAGATGGGGGAAGATCGCTCGCTCTTCGGGGACGTACGCGATCCCGAGGCGGCTCACGGCGTGTGCACCCATGCCGGCGATCTCGCGACCGTCGAATCGGATCTGTCCTGCGGTGGGCGTGACGGCGCCACCAATCGCGGCTCCCAGCGAGCTCTTGCCCGCGCCGTTGCGACCGAGCACCGCTATCGCGCCCCCGACCGGGATCGACAGGCTGACACCGAAGAGCGCTCGAGCGCGTCCGTACGCGACCTCGACTCCGTCGACTTCGAGCAACGTCGGCGTGATCGTTGCCTGATCGGTCATGCCTGTGCCCCCACGTCGCCACCCAGGTACGCGGCTTGCACCGCGGGATCCGATCGGATCGAGGTCGGTGCTCCTGTCGCGATGACCTTCCCGAAGTCGAGAACGGTGATCGCGTCGGCGAGCGCGAGCACGAGCTCGACGTCGTGCTCGACGAGGACGAGCGAGATCTCGCGCTCGTCGCGGACCTTCTCGAGAGTCGCCGCGAGCTGTTCGGTCTCGTGCGCGCCGAGGCCCGATGTCGGTTCGTCGAGCAGCATGACTCGGGGTTCGCTCGCGAGCGCCCGCGCGACCTCGACGAGCCGTCCGGTACCGAGCGGCAGGAGCGCCACGGGACGATCGCCCACGTCGCTGAGCCCGAGGAGCTCGAGGATCTCGTCGACGAGCGCCGCCTCTCCCGGTACCGGCTGGCCGCCGAAGCCGAGCAGATCCCTGGCGAACGAGCGGTCTCGCTTGTGGCGCACGCGGTGAGCGACGACGAGGTGCTCACGCACGGTGAGCTCGGTGAACAGCTCGAGCCGCTGGAAGGTGCGCGCCAACCCCAGGCGCGCACGCTTCTGCGGGCTGGCTCGGGTGACGTCCACGCCCGCGAGCTCGACGCGGCCGTTGCGAGGTCGGACGAGCCCCGAGAGCACGCCGAACATGGTCGTCTTGCCGGCGCCGTTGGGGCCGACGAGCCCGACGATCCCACGCGACGGGATCTCGAGGGACACCGAGTCGAGCGCGACGACGCCCCCGAAGCGGACGGTCACGTCGGATGCGATGAGCAGCGGGTCGCTCATGCCGACACCTCCAGAGGCGTATCGGATGAAGTGGGGGCCAGTCGCTCCTCCATCGCCTTGAGCCGCACGCGGTTCACGATGTTGAAGATGACCCCGCGCGGCTCCTTGGCGAGGAACACGGCTCCGAGCCCGAAGAGCATCGTCGGTACGTCGGACCAGCTCTCTGATACCTCGATGTCGAGCAGGAATCGAGTGCCGATGACGCCGATCACGATCATCACGATTCCGACTGCAGCGCCGGCGCGGGTGCGGAACCGGCCCGAGAGGACCAGTCGCCCGAGGCTCCCGCCGACCACGAAGAGCAGGACCATCACAAGGAGCAAGTTCAGCTGGACGGGCGCCACCGCGAAGAGGATGCCCGCGGCGAGCGCGCCGACGACCGATCGGACTCCCCACGTCACGACGATCGCGAGCCAGACCACGCCGACCAGGATGTTGAACGAGTTGACGTTCGCCCGTCCGATCGTCATCGCGAACAGCGCCCCACCGAGGCCCGCGACGAACGCACTCGCACAGAACAAGATCACCTTCGTCCGGACGATCCCGATTCCTAGCGTTGCCGATGCGGTTTCGCTCGAGCGCATCGATGCGAACACCAGACCGGACGTCGCTCGACGGAGGGTGACGAAGAGCAGCCCCACGACGCAGAAGACGACCGAGAGCAAGAGGTAGAAGTTGGTCCGGTCGTTGAAGTCGATGCCGAGGAACTCGGGGCGGGGGAGCAGCACTCCTGCGCCGAAGTTGTCGAAGTCCTGGTTAGCGAAGATCAGGTTCTCCATGAGGAGCGAGAACGCGAGTGTCGCGAGGGCGAGGTACACGTCGCCGAGACGCAAGCTGAGTGTCGCGATCACCAGCCCGATGGGAACCG
>JANOWV010000245.1:0-3713 GCA_031418075.1 Actinomycetes bacterium | reverse complement strand
GTGCAGATGGTCGCCGACCAGCTCGGTGTCGAGCTCGAGGAGATCCGCGAGACATACGCAAAGTGCGTCACGGACCGCGCGCTCGAGGTGGCAGCCGGCACCATCGAAGCGGGCACCGTCGGTGCGGTGCGCTTCGAGACGATCGGCGTCGTCGACGGGCGCGACGCCATCGTGATCGAACACGTCAATCGCATGGCCCCGGATCTCGCACCGGATTGGCCGACCGCGGCTCGCGATGGGACCTACCGAATCGTGCTCGACGGTGAGCCGAGTCTCACGTGTGAGCTCCAGCTCGGGAGTGGCGAGAACTACTCCCACCACGGGATGATCGCGACGGCGATGCGCGTCGTGAATGCAATTCCGTTCGTGTGTGATGCCGAACCGGGCATCGTGACCTCGATCGACCTTCCCTTGACCCTGCCCCGCCATGCATTCGACTTCAAGGACAATCGATGACCGCTTCCCCCGATCGTCCACTGCGCGTGATCCAGTGGGGCACTGGCAATGCCGGAACGCCCGCGCTGCGCGCGATCATCCGTCGCCCCGACCTCGAGCTGGTCGGCGTGCACGCGAACGCACCGGAGAAGGTGGGACGCGACGCTGCCGAGCTCTGCGGCCTCGAGGAGTCGACCGGGGTGACCGCGACGAACGACATCGACGCGCTGCTCGCGATCGACGCTGACTGCGTGTCGTACATGGTGCAGGGCGAGACCCGCATGCGCGAGACGATCAACGAGCTCTCGCGAGCGCTCGCGTCGGGCAAGAACGTCGTGAACACCTCACTCGTCTTCCTCGTCTACCCGCCGTTCATACCCGATGCGTTCCGGAAGCCACTCGAGGCCGCGTGCGCCGAAGGCGGCTCCACCTTGATGACGTCGGGATTCGACCCCGGTTGGTCGGGTGACGTGCTCCCCCTGGCACTCGCGGGCGCGTGCGAACGGGTCGACTCGGTGCGCATCACCGAGATGATGGACTACTCGACCTACGCGGATCCCGACTTCACCGGCGCCTTCTTCGGCTTCGGACGCCCGCTCGACTACGAGGCGCAGCTCTTCACGCCGGGTGCGCTGCGCGGAGGCTGGGGCGGCATGGTCCACCTCGTCGCCGACGCGTTGGGTTGGGAGATCGACGAGCTACGCGAGGAGTATGAACGACTGCCGGCGCCGGAGACGTTCGAGACCGCGATGGGCACGATCGAGCAGGGAACGTGCGCGGGTGTCCGCTTCGAGGTCCAGGGGATCGTGGACGGGCGACCCGCGGTCGTCGCCGCGCACGTGAACCGGCTCCGGGGCGACATCGGCCCCGACTGGCCCGCGCTGTCCGACGACAGATCCGGCTACCGGATGGAGATCACGGGATCGCCGTCGTACATCTGCGAGGTCGAGCCGATCGGTGAGCACGGGGACCATAACGAAGCGGGCATCCTCGGGACCGCGATGCGGATGGTGAATGCGATCCCTGCGGTCTGCGCCGCGGCACCGGGTCTCGTGAGCCCGCTCGACGTCCCCCTCTTCACCGGGCGAGGGCGGTTGCGCGAGTTGGGACAGATCGACGGAAGGTCGCAATCGCTACCGGAACGGCAATGACACGGTACGTGCAGCACCGCATCGGTCGGTGGATCTGCCGTATCACGCGTGATGAGCCGCCTGCCAGTCGCTGGCAACTCAGGCGACAACGGTGAGGCGGCCACGGAGGTCCAGACCGCGCAACGTCTTCCATCTCCGGTCGGTGGTGAGCAGGTGATCGACGTCGAGCTCGACAGCAGTCGCGATCACCAGTGCGTCAGGTAGGCGCAAACTGGCGTGGCGGGCGCGAAGCGTGGCAGCGCGACGGGCAATGTCACGAGTGGCATCGGCGACCACGGCCGGCAATGCGTCGAGGGCAGCGTCAAGGCGGGAGATTGTCGCCTCCCCTCGAGCGGCGGGCCGCACCAAGATCTCGGCGTACGCCGACGCCGGCACCACGAACGCGTCGCCCCGGTCGCGGGCTGCCACGAGGGCGCGGGTTGCGGCGGCGTGATGCGCGTCGCTCGCGTCGAGTCCCGCTATCAGGACACCGGCATCAAAGACGCTCAAGCCCATTCGTCGCGCAGCGCGTCGAGATCAAAGTCTTCGTAGGCCCCCGTGAGCAATCCGAGGAACTCGCCGAGCGGTTCGGTTTCGCGCTCGAGCACTACCCGGCCGCTCCCTTCAGCGCGGGCCCGGAGCCGATCACCGGGCCGGAGCCCGGCCGCCTGCATGGCGTCAACCGGGATGGTCACCTGATGCTTGGCGCTGATCCCGGTTGTTCCCCGTCGACGTTGTTTCTTTACTAACTCTGTCATGAGTAAAGATTACCACACACGGCCGGCGTCGCCGCGGTCACCACCAACAACTCATGACCATCACGACCGTTTACACAAGAAATCTGACAGGCCCGGATCGGACGCCATGGTCTCGGAATACCAGATTGCTGCGATCTACGCAGATGACGGGTGCAGTCCCTGTCTGGTCCCTCGACCTGTGAGTGGGCTCGCCCGACAATCTTGTGCGTGCGAGCTTCATCCCACCAAGAGCACGTTGACATCGAGCGCGCGGTAGGTCTCGATCGCACGGCGGTCCCGAGTCGCGAGCACGAGCTCGTGGGCCCGCGCAGTTGCGCCGACCAACGCGTCGTACACCGAACCGCCAGCGATCCCCAGGGCGGCAAGCCTGGAGAGCAGATCCCCGGCGTCCTCCTCGGAGAGGTAGCGATTCTCCGGGAAGTTCCTGGCCAGCAGCTTCGCCACCGTTTCCGGCGTGCGCCGTGCTGGCGGCGGAAGGCGCGTCAACACCGAGAAGGTCTCGAACGCGGCATGGCCCGCGAGTCCAAGTGCACGGCTGCCGACTGCCTCGGACGTCGCGCCGTGGTGCTCATGGTCCGCAACGACCAGCGCGACGGCGACGCTGGTGTCAACCAGGAGGGGCGAATCGTCGCTACCTCTGGTCGACATCTCGAAGGATTCGAACGTCGTCGTCCGTGACAACGGACCCGCTCGGCGGGATCACCAAGCGACCGTCGCGCTCCTCGACGTCGGATCCGGTGACGGGTTCGACCCGCAAGACGTTGCCGTCGGCAGTCACCTCGACGGTCCCAGGCCGCAGACCCAGTCGCTCCCGTAATGGCTTCGGAATAACCAATCGTCCTGCCTTGTCAATGGTGGCTCGCATGCCACAAAGATACCATCAAATCGGATTCCGCGGGCCGGGAGTTGCGTCGCCCGTCGACGCCGGGGACTTGTCCGAACGGCACGCTGGCCTGTGCCAGCAAGGGGTGGTGGTGAGTCGGCCGGTACGCCGGAAACAGTTTCGCGCCCCTGGATGGTCAACGGTTTCGGTCAGAAACCTGCTCTGACCAGGGAAAACGCATCTCGTCGTTGCGCACCGTTGATCACCGTTTCTCGACGTGCTGAGGACTGATTGAGGACCGAGGTGCACGCTTCATCTGTACCACGATCGATCGCCCAGGACGTTCCATCCCTGCACGCAGCCCCGGTCGTGATGGGCCGGGGTGTTGTGACGGTGCCACGTTGGCTCGTGCGCGTCGCTGTGCGCTCGTGGGGCTCCTTCCTCCAACATCCCCCTAATCAGGTGTCGGCATGAGACCCAGTCCGATTCAACGCCACATCAGGTCAGCGCGCCGATGGGCGCAACCATGCGTTTCGATCCCGGGCAGACCTGATCGACGTTCCCGAC
>JANOWV010000244.1:0-3582 GCA_031418075.1 Actinomycetes bacterium | reverse complement strand
TCTGGTCCGGGCTCGCCGAGATGCTCGAGGGGGGCTACAACCGCCGGCCCTATGTGGCCGGCGAGGTGCCGGAGCTGGGGATCCCCGGACTCCGGTTCACCGACGGGCCACGCGGCGTCTCGCTCGGCCACAGCACCTGCTTCCCGGTGGCGATGGCACGGGGGGCCACGTGGGACCCCGTCCTCGAGGGGCGGGTCGGCGACGCCATGGGTGCGGAGGCGCGCGCCCAGGGGGCGAACCTGTTCGGCGGTGTCTGCGTGAACCTGTTGCGCCATCCGGCGTGGGGGCGCGCCCAAGAGACGTTCGGCGAGGACCCCCTGCACGTCGGGCTGATGGGCGCCGCACTCACCCGCGGGGTCCAGCGCCACGTGATGGCGTGTGTGAAGCACTTCGCGTGCAACAGCATCGACAACGCCCGGTTCCAGGTGGATGTCAGCACCTCCGAGCGCGTGTTGCACGAGGTGTATCTCCCGCACTTCAAGCGCGTGGTCGATGCCGGCGTCGCGGTAGTGATGAGCGCGTACAACTCGGTGAACGGCGAGTGGTGCGGGCAGCACCATGTGCTCCTCACCGAGATCCTGAAGGAGCGTTGGGGCTTCGACGGGGCGGTGATCTCCGACTGGGTCTTCGGCCTCCGCGATGCCAGGCTGGGTGCGCTCGGGGGGCTCGACGTCGAGATGCCATTCCGACAGATCTACGCGCACGCGCTCCCCGAACTCGTTGCGCGCGGCGAGGTTCCCGAAGCACGGATCGACGATGCGGCGTTGCGGCTCGTTCGCCAGCAGGTCCGCTTCGCCGCATCCGGTGATGCCGATCGCCAGTCGCTCGATGCAGTCGCGTCGGACGCCCACCGGGCGCTCGCGAGCGAAGTTGCGGTCGAATCGATGGTCCTGCTGCGCAACGAGTCGGTCGACGGTGTGCCGGTCGTGCCGTTGGAGCGGTCGTCGATCCGATCAGTTGCCGTGATCGGTGAGCTCGCGTCGGTCGCGAACCTCGGCGATGTGATGTCGAGCAACGTGCATCCGCCGTCAGTCGTCACTGCGCTCGACGGGCTGCGCGCCGGCCTGGAGCCCGACGTCGATGTTGCTCACGACGACGGGTCTGAGATCGCTTCGGCAGTCGCCGCGGCCCGCGCCGCCGACGTGGCGATCGTCGTGGTCGGCTACACCGCACGCGATGAAGGAGAGTTCCTCCCGCCGATGGACGGCCGGTTCCTCGGGCAGTTCGGCGTGCCCCCGATCACCGAGGCCGACGGCGCGGCCCTCGCCCGAGCCGCGGAGCAGCGGACCGAGCACACGCCCGCGACCGTCGTGGGCGGACCGACCGGGGGCGACCGTAGGTCGCTCGCGCTGCACGCCGCCGATGAGGACCTCGTGCTCGCAGTCGCCCAGGCCCAGCCCCGCACGATCGTGGTCATCATGGCGGGGAGCGCCGTCGTCACGAGTCGGTGGCACGACGCGGTTCCCGGGCTGCTCGTGCTCTGGTACCCGGGGATGGAGGGCGGCCACGCGCTCGCCGATGTGCTGCTGGGCCGCGTCGACCCGGGTGGGCGCCTCCCGTGCGTGTTCCCCCGCGACGAGGAGGGGTTGCCGCCGTTCGATCCCGACGCGACTGCCGTCACCTACGAGCTCCTCCACGGCCACCGGCTCCTCGAGGCGAGCGGGATCCCGCCGGCGTTCGCGTTCGGCTTCGGACAATCGACGACCACGTTCGAGTTCGGCAAGGTGGCCGTCGCGCCCGCGACAGCTGGACCCGACGACACCATCACGGTTCGCGTCGAGGTCGTGAACACGGGCGCACGCGCGGGCGCGGAGGTCGTGCAGTGCTACGCACGTGCGCCACGATCAGCCGTCGAGCGCCCGCCGCGGTGGCTCGTGGGGTTCCAGAAGGTGCATCTCGGACCGGGGGCCCGCGCCGAGGTCGAGATCGAGGTCCCCGTGTCACGGCTCGCGCACTACGACGAGGCCGTGCACGACTTCGTGGTCGAGGCGACCGACTACGAGCTGTTGGTCGGGCGCCATTCCCTCGACCCCGACGCGCAGCTCACACAGGTCCGCATCAGCTGAGCTCCACCCCGAGGTCAGTGAGCAGGACGCGGACGCGCCGCTCGATGTCGTCGCGGACGTTCCGGACCACCTCGATCGGCTGTCCCGCGGGATCGTCGAGGTCCCAGTCCTCGTAACGCTTCCCGGGGATGATCGGGCACGTGTCGCCGCATCCCATCGTCACCACGATGTCGGCCGCGACGAGCATCGCCTCGTCCCATCGGGCCGGTGATGCGGATGCGATGTCGATCCCACGCTCGTGCATCGCGAGCACCGCGACGGGGTTGACCGCGGTCGCCGGCTCCGAGCCGGCGGAGAAGCCGTCGACGCGACCGTCAGCGAGGTGACGGAGGAAGCCGAGCCCCATCTGGCTCCGACCCGCGTTGTGCACGCAGAGGAAGAGGACCGCCGGTCGCGGAGGCACGCGGTTTCCGCTCAGGTGCAGCAGGGAGCCGCGTCGGCGACGGGCTGGGTGTCCTCGAGCACCGTGTAGATCTCCCAGCGCAGGTCGTCGGGGGCCTCGATCCACGCCTTGTCCTGGAGTGCGAAGCAGCAGTCGACCTGGTCCTCGGTCACGGTCTCGACGCCCTGGTCGGTGAGGCGACGGTTGGTTGCGGTGACCTCGTCGGTCGTCGTGACCTCGACGCCGAGGTGGTTGATGGTCCCGGGCGCGTCGGCGCTCTCGAAGAGCACCAGCTTCAACGGGGGATCGGCGATCGCGAAGTTCGCGTACCCCGGCTGGACCTTGGCCGGCTCGGTGTCGAAGAGCCGCGAGTAGAAGTCGATCGCGGTGTCGAGGTTGGCAACGTTGAGTGCGAGCTGGACACGGGCCATGGGGCTGCTCCCTCTTGAAGTGCACGGACAGCGAGGTCGACGACAGAGCTGTTGACGACAGATATATCGACGTCAGGTATATTGATGGATGTCGATACATCGATGATCGCAGATCCATCGATACTTGTCAATCTATTGAGATCGCCAACCTGCACGACCGGGAGCGACCATGGAGAAGTCCTGCTGCGGGTCCGTGCTCGACGCGGCGGTCGAGGTCGACGACGCCGACGAGCTGGCCCGGACGTTCGCGGCGCTGGCGGACCCCGTTCGGCTCCGGCTGTTCAGCCTCATCGCCAATGCCGGCGAGGTCTGTGCCTGTGACCTCCTCGCGCCCCTCGATCGCAGCCAGTCGACGGTCAGTCACCACACGAAGGTCCTCGCCGACGCCGGGCTGATCGCCGGCGAGAAGCGGGGACGGTGGGTCTGGTGGTCGATGGTCCCGGAGCGCGTCGAACTCCTCCGGGGTGCGTTGGGCTGATCCGGCCCGCCGTGGTCCCGCAACCCTCGGTCGGGGTTCGGGGGGTAGTGGGTCGGGGGGTCGAACGTCCGAGGCCCCCCGCAAGTACACACACGGTCGGCCCTGCGTGGCCCCCGTCGAGGGCCACGCAGGAACGACGTTTGACTCAGCGACCGATGATGCGGTCCCAGAGGCTGCGCTTCGTGGCGCCAGAGCTCGCCGCAGGCGGCGTGCTGCTCGCGGCGC
>JANOWV010000243.1:0-6500 GCA_031418075.1 Actinomycetes bacterium | reverse complement strand
CACGAATGGCAGGTGTTCTACGCCACCAGCGCGGGGACGTTCCTCCTTCCCGAGGGCTTCACGGCCTGAGCTCGGGGGTCGACCGGCTGCTCCAGACCAGGTATCCCTACCGGCGGGTAGTCTGTGCGCCCATGTGGTGGCGTCGAAGTGACGGGACGCTGGTCCGTGACCTGCCGAAGACGCGTCGCGTCATGCCCTACCTCATGCGCGGGCGCAACGAGGCCGCAGTCAACTTCGAGCAGGACCTCTCCCTCCGCAGGACCGATGCCTTCATCCGGGACTGGAACCAGGCGAACCCGATGCTGCGCATCGACATCTTCCACCTCGCCTGCTGGGGTCTGAAGGAGACCTTCGAGCGGGTCCCCAGCACCCACCGGTTCGTCGCCGGCGGTCGGCTCTACGACCGGAAGGGGATCTGGTTCTCCTACGCCGTGAAGCAGAAGCTCGAGACCGGCGCCCCGATGGTCGTGATCAAGCGTCGATTCGACACCGACGAGTCGTTCGGAGCCATGGTCGCGGGCATGGCGAGGACCCAGTCGGACTTCAGACACGGCGCCGAGCAGCGCGTCGAACGCGAGCTGGGTTTCCTGCTGGCGTTCCCCGGCTTCATCCGGCGCATCATGATGGCCGTCGTGCGGGGCCTCGACCGTCTCGGCATGCTCCCCAGGAGCTACATCGAGCACGACCCGATGTATGCGTCGGCGTTCTTCGCCAACATGGCGAGCTTCGGCATGCCCGCCGTGTTCCACCACCTCTACGAGTACGGCACGTGCGGCGTGTTCGGCTCGCTCGGGCGTCCGGTGACCGACCCCGGCAGTCCGACGAGCGGCCCCGATCGCCGTCGCTCGATGACCGTTCGCTGGACGTACGACGAGCGGTCCGACGACGGCCTCGCCGCCTGGTACTCGCTGCGGCGCTTCAAGCAGGTCGTCGAGGACCCCGCCGCCAGCGGACTCGTCGTGGAGGCGCTGCCCGAGGGCTCGGCCCCAACCCAAGCGGACGATGCCCTGCACGCCCCCGACGTCATGTCGGAGGAACAAGTCCGATGAGCTTCTTCTCCGACCGGCTGAACGCGTTCCCGCGGATCGAGCCGTACCGGATGGCCCTCGAAGCGGGCTACTGGCCGTACTACAAGCTGGTCGAGAGCGCGTCGACGCCACGCCTCACTGTCGAGGGTCGCGAGGTCATCAACTTCGGCTCCAACAACTATCTGAGCCTCTCGTATCACCCGGAGGTGATCGAGGCGACGATCGCCGCGACGCGCCACTTCGGGAGCGGCGTGACCGGTAGCCGACTCCTCAACGGCACGTTGACGTTGCACCGTGACCTCGAGGCCGAGCTGGCCGACTTCTACGGCACTGAGGACGCCCTCGTGTTCGCGACCGGCTACATCGCGAACCTGAGCGCCATCGCCGGGTTCCTCACCCGCAACGACTACGCGATCGTCGACAAGGAGATCCACAACTCGCTCCTCACCGGCGTCCGGCTCTCGGGCGCCACCATGAAGCGGTTCCGTCACAACGACGTCGCCCACCTCGAGAAGGTGCTCGCGTCCCTTCCCCCCGAGGCTGCCAAGGGACTCATCGTCGATGGCGTCTATTCCATGGGTGGCGACACGGCACCGCTCGACGAGATGGTCGCGCTCTGCCGTCGGACGCCGAACACGTTCCTCCTCGACGACGAAGCCCACGGTCTCGGCGTGCTCGGCACGCGCGGGCTGGGCGCCTGCGAGCAGTACGACGTCCTCTCCGACATCGATCTGGTCACGATCACCTTCTCGAAGACGCTGGGGTCCTGCGGCGGCGCGCTGATGGGTCCGAAAGACGCGATCGACCTGCTCAAGATCACCTCCGACACGCTGATCTTCACCGCCTCGAACACACCCGGCTCGGTGGCCAGTGCACTCGCGGCACTCCGGGTGCTACGCGCCGAGCCCGAGCGGGTCGCACGGCTCCGGACCGGGGTCACGACGTTCCTCGGGATGCTCGAGGCGCGCGGGGTCCCCACGAACCCGGCCGAGAGCGCGATCGTCACGATCCCGCTGCGCAAGTTCGACGAGGTCTCCACGGTCCTCCTCGCCCTCGACCTGCTCGACAAGGGCGTGTTCGTGAACCCGGTGATCCCGCCGGCCGTCACCAAGGAGATGGGCCTCGTCCGCCTCAGCTTGATGGTCGACCACGACGACCTCCTGTTGGAGGAGGCGTCGGACATCCTCGCCAAGGTGCTCCAGGAGCACGACCAGCTGCCCGTGGGGTGAGCCCGCCGGGTGAGCCAGTGGGGTGCGCCGGGCGGCGATCCCGTCAGGCGGCGCGGTTGCGCAGCTGCTCGAAGCGCTTCTCCCACGCGTTGTGGCGAGCCTTCGCGTCCTGGATGAACGGCGATACGCCGATCACCTTCAGGACGATCTCGTTGAGGAGACGGGCGAACCCCGACAGGGGACGTTTGAAGTCGACGAAGAGCACGACTCGGGTGCCGTCCGTGTCGTTCCACGCCTCGTGCTCGTACGTGTCGTCGAACACGAGGCTCTTGCCCTCGGTCCAGTGCCGGACGGCGTCGCCGACCCGGATCCCGCAGTCCGCCGCCGGCTCGGGGACCTTCAGCGCGAGGTGGTACCGGAGCACGCCCTTGTACGGGCCACCGTGGGCCGGGATCCGCTTGTGCGGCGAGAAGATCGAGAACATCGCCGTCGTCATCCCGGGGATCTGCTGCAGAAGCCGGTCAGTGTCGGGGCATCGATCGATGTTGTTGCCGGCCTGGAACCCGTACCCGTAGAAGAAGAAGGTCTTCCAGCGGTCGTCGGTGGTGAGCTGGGCCTGGTCGGTCGAGATGTCCTGGAAGTTGGGGAGATCGTCGTGGTGGCGCAGGACGGCGTCGAGCTCGGCCTGGATGCGAGGAACACCGGCCTCGAGCTCGGCGACCCAGGGGAAGTCCGCAGGGTCGAAGAACGTGTGGTTGCCGACCAGGGAACGTCGGCCGAAGTACCGGTCGAGGAAGCGGATGAACCGCTCTCCGACGCGGGTGGACACCTCGACGAACCGCTCTCGCACGGTGCTGGCCACGCTCGGCGCCTTCCCCTGGGTCCCTGACGGTCCGTCAGGGTACCTCTGGGAGCGCGCCTGACGCCTCAGCGAGGAACGCACGCGCCGCCTCGGGGTCCACCGAACGGCGCAGCGGTGGCATCGAGTCGAGGAGCACCGACCGATACCCGGCCGTGGCGAGGCGACGGTCGAGTACCGCGACGACGCCACGATCTGTGCGCGTTCGGATCAATCGACCGGCACCCTGCGCGAGGACGAGCGCGGCGGCCGGGAGGTCCACGTCGCGGAAGCCGTTCCCGCCTTCGCGCTCGGCTTGCTCACGACGAGCCTGCGAGAGCGGTTCGTCGGGTCGCGCGAAGGGGAGCCGATCGATGACGACGAGCACGCAGGCCGGGCCGGGAACGTCCAGTCCTTGCCAGAACGCCCTCGTCGCGACGAGGCACGAAGTCTCGTTCTCGACGAATTGCTGGACCAGTCGTGCGGTCGTGTCGTCGCCCTGCGCGAGCACCTCGTGATCGGTCGCCTCGCGCAGCGCGGCCGAGAACGTGTGGACGGATCGCCACGAGGTGCAGAGCACCAGCGCGCGTCCACCGGCCGCACCGACGAGCTCGGCCAGCTCGGTTGACGCGGCGTCGGACCATGCGGCGTCTCGCGCCTCCGGCAGGTGCCGGGCCACGTAGAGCATGCCCTGGGCGCGCAGGTCGAACGGCGACGCGACCCGTCGGGCCTCGTACCCGAGTCCCAGCCGTTCCTCTTCCTCGTCCCGCAGTCCCCCATCGCCCGGGTCACCGTCCGGTTCGGGCGCGGCGCCCGGTTCGGCACCGGGATCGAGCCCGAGACGCTCGGCCAGCGGCTCGAACCGTTTCCCGGGGCCCAGCGTGGCCGACACCATGACGACGGGGACTGCAGCGAACAGCAACGGCGCAAGCCGCGGCCCGACCGAGACCAGCGCCAACCGGAGCATCGGCCGCGCACCACCTTCGATCCAGGCAACCTCTCCGTCCACCGGAGTCTGGAACCGTCGAATCGCACCCAGACGCGCCGTTGCGAGCCGCACGGCTTGCGCGGCGGCCACGCCCTCGCGATCCGCAAGCTTCGGCGTCGCGTCCGCGATCCGTTGGGCGATCGCGGCCAGCACGCCTGCGAACGGTTCCGCGGTCGGGTCGATCCGCCCGTCGTCGCCCTCGAGCACCGTCTCCAGCCGCCCGGCCCCCTCGCTGAGCGCGTCGGTCTGCGCAACCGCGGCGCCGGCGCGCCGCAGACGTCCGGCGAGCTGACGCAGTCCACCGGCCGTGACCTCGGCACCGAGTGCATTGGTGACGATCGCATCGAAGGCGTGCGCCTCATCGACGACCAGCACCTCGTGCGCGGGAAGCAGCTGCCCTCCGGTCGCAAGGTGCGCCGAGTAGAGCGCGTGGTTCACCACGATGATGTCGACGGTCTCGGCACGAGCCCGGGCCACCTCGGTGAAGCAGGTCGGACCAAACTCGCATCGGACCGCGCCCGGGCACTCCTGGGGACCGACGGTCATCGCCCGCACCGTGGCGGGTGCGACCGACTCGCCGAGGTCGGCGATGTCGCCGGTCGCGGTCTCGTCGGCGAATCGTCGCAGGACCTCCACGTCGGCCGCGAACGTCGGGCCCGGCCGTTCGTCGAAGAGCGCGTCCTGATCGTCGTCCGGGGCCGAAAGACGGGCCCGACACAGGTAGTTCGAGCGTCCCTTGAGCACTGCGCTCGTCACCGACCGCCCCGAGTGCTCACGGAGGAGCGGGATGTCCTTGCGTGCCAGCTGGTCCTGGAGCGTGAGGGTCGCGGTCGCGACGACGGCCTGCACGCCGGCGGCGACGATCGGCGCGAGGTAAGCGATGCTCTTCCCGGAACCCGTCGGCGCCTCGGCGAGGAGGTGGTGCCCGGCCGCGAGCGCGCGTGCCACCTCCCGCACCAGCTCGTGCTGGCCCTCACGAACGTCGCCACCCATTCCGGCAACAGTCGCGTCGAGGACGTCGATCGCCCGAGTCTCCTGCGCGTCGCTCACGTCGGGGACAGCACCTCGTCGAGCGCGACGGCGCGGCCGGACTCGATCGAACGGTGCGCGGCGACGCCGACCGCAACGGACCAGAGTCCTTCGCGCGGACCGATCGCGGCCGGTTGCCCGGACTGCACTGCAGCCAGGAAGTCGACGTGCTCGAGATAGCTCGCACCGTGGTGGAACCCCTCGTAGCCGATACGCGGATCGTGGACGACGTCGGTCCGGACTCCGAGAAGCCCTTGGTCGCGACGCCCCACCCGGAGCTCCGACGATGGGAGGAATGCCTCGACCTTGCCCTCGTCGCCCACAACCGCCAGCTCCTCGGCGTGCGCACTCCCCTCCGCGAACATGCACAGGTCGAGCGAGGCGCGCGTGCCGTCGTCGTAGTCGACGATCACGTACGCGTTGTCGAGAATGTCCGGCACCTCGCCGCCGTAGCGCTCGTCGAGGTGATTGACGTCCTGGGCGCCCGATGCGAACACCCGCTGGGGTCTCGCGAGCGTGATGTGGTTCATGAGATCGAAGAAGTGACAGCACTTCTCGACGAGCGTGCCGCCGGTGTTGCGACTGAAGCGGTTCCAGTCGCCCACCTTGGCCAGGAACGGGAACCGGTGCTCTCGGATCGACACCATCCGGACCCGACCGATCGCCCCGGAACGCACCTCCTCGACGAGTCGTGCGACGGGTGGCATGTATCGGTACTCGAGGCCGACCCAGACCACCCGATCGGTTCCGCGCGCATGCTCGACCACCCGCTCACAGTCGGGCACGGTGGTGCACATCGGCTTCTCGACGAGCACATGGATGTCGGCGCTCAGCACGTCGTCCAACACCGCAGCATGGGTCATGTTCGGCGTGGCGACCACGACGGCGTCGCACGCGCCGGAGTCCAAGAGGGCGCGGTGGTCCGCGAAGATGTCCGGCGCGCTCGCCGCTCCCAGCGCCTCGAGACTCTCGTCGATCGACGGTCGGTGCGGGTCGGCAAGCGCCGTGACGGTCGCGCCGGGCAGTGCGGCAAGGTTGCGGAGGTGCTCCTGGCCCATCATCCCGCAGCCGATGATCCCGTAGCGCACATCCTGTCCGGCGTCGGGAGGCCCGGCGTCGCGGGGCGTGGCATCGGCCATGCCGTCAGGCGCCGCGAGTGGCATTTGCGGCTGCGCGTCGGACTCGTCGAGGGGTCCAACGCAGTGCAATACGGGCGACGTCGAACGCCGCCCGGGCCGAGTCGCTGACCCTCCGCACGCTGCTGCCGTCGACGGCGGTCCAGGTGACCGGACGCTCCACTACGGTGAGGCCCAGTCGCTCCGCGATCACCACGACCTCGACATCGAACGCGAACCGATCGCAGCGGGCCAGGCCGAACAAGGTGCGCGCGACGGGACCGCGGAACGCTTTGAAGCCGCATTGCGTGTCGTGGATGTGGATCCCGGTCG
>JANOWV010000242.1:0-2993 GCA_031418075.1 Actinomycetes bacterium | reverse complement strand
GAGCTCGGCGTGGTACGGCATGATCAAGTGCGCGTTGCCCGACACCCGCAGTGCGCGGGTATCCACGTGCTTCGCCTCGAGCGTGTCCAGCTCGGCGAGCAGCACTGCGGGATCGACGACCACACCGTTCCCGATCACCGGAGTCACGTGGGGATACAGGACTCCGCTCGGGACCAACTGGAGGGCAAACACCTCGCCGTCGACGACGATCGTGTGTCCGGCATTGTGCCCGCCCTGGTAGCGCACGCAGAGCGTGCTCTCCTTGGCGAAGTAGTCGGTGAAACGGCCCTTGCCCTCGTCACCCCACTGGGTGCCGACGATCACCGTGCCGGGCACGGGAACCTACGGGCTGGGACGGTGCGGCTGGGCAACGCGACGGTGGTCACGTTAGCGAGATCGTAGTCGGGGTGTCTTCGGATGGCCGAACCCCTGCCAGCACGTGCGCCAGGTACACAGCACGGACGGCGAACGCGTCCCGGAGCTCGTCGCGCAGCTGATGGAGGTAGTCCTCCTGCTGGTCGCCGCTGCTCACCAGCGAGACCGTGAACTGCAGCGCCGAGAACGCGGCGAGGAACGTGCAGACCTTCAACAGCTCACTCGTGATGGCCAGGTCCTCCCCGAAGAGATGGAAGGACCAAAAGAGGTCCGGGGGCCGCCCGATCCACGTCTCGATGACACCGGGCGTGATCGCGAACATGCCGAGCACCACGAAGAAGGCGAACATGCCGAGCCCGACGACCGTGACGAGGATCCCCTCGCTCACCAACACGACGAGCCGCACGTTGCGACGCTCCCGGCGCGAGAGCGCCGGTGGCTCACCGACGTCGTCGCGGGCCATCGAGGCGACCAGTGGCGCCGCCGGCGAGTCGGATGCCAGCTCGAACCGCTCGGCCCACGACCCGACCTCGATCTCGCCGATCTGCCCCGGCACGCGGATGAACGCGAAGACGAAACCCACCATCAGGAAGAGAACGCACACGATCGCGAGCACGGGCCAATGGAGATCGGACGCGACCTGCCACGCCTCCGTGTTCACGAACACGACGATCACGATCAGGAAGACGAGCGGGAGGGCGCGCACGAGCACGCCAGTGACAGAACGGAATTGGTGCGCGCTCTGCTCGAGGACCCATCGCGTCATCGGCACGATGCCGTAGCTCGTCACCAGGTGCACCAACGCGAGCAAGGTTGCGTTGATCGCACCGGTGGCGACCGCGGAGCGCCACTGCCCGCCGAAGGCGAGCGGCACCACCGAGGGCCCGACGACGAACACCACCACCTCGACGACACGGATCTCGTGCGGGAGCCGCAGCGCGTGACGACCGCGCAACACGTTCACGAGCGCCCAGGCACCGACGAGCGCGACAAGGCCACCGATTACTGCCGCGATCGAACCGAGCACCGGATAGCGCCGGTTCGGCGCGACGACCGCTACCTCGAGTACGAAGACCAGCGCGATCAGTGGCACGAGGCGCGGGAGCACGTTGCGGCTCGCGGCGTACCGGAAGACGAAGTGCGGCAAGCCGCGTCGGATGAACCAGGCTTCGGTCGCCCTGGTTGCCTGCGCCAGGTCTGCAGTCACCTGATCGGGCGGGAGACGGTCCGGGGACACGCCGGGAGGCTAGGCCGATCAGGCCGAGGGGACCGGCGCCTTCCTGGTGAACGACAGTGTGGCGTCGGACGTGGCGTCGACCACCACGACATCGCCATCGGCGTACTCCCCCTTCAGGAGGGCCAGCGCGATCGGGTCGACAACCTCGCGCTGGAGCACTCGCTTGAGCGGGCGTGCACCGAAGTCGGGGTCGTAGCCGACCTTCGCCACGTGGGCGAGGGCGGCGTCGGTGAGCTCGAACCCGAGGTTCCTATCGGTGAGCCGATCGCGCAGGAGCTCGACTTGAAGGCGGACGATCTCCTCGATGTGGCGCTCGTCGAGGCGGTGGAAGAACACGAGCTCGTCAACCCGGTTGAGGAATTCGGGCTTGAAATGCGCGCGCACCGCGTCCATCACGGTTGCCTCGTCGCCACCGGCACCCAGGTTGCTCGTCATGATGAGCACCACGTTGGTGAAGTCGACCGTGCGCCCCTGACCATCGGTGAGGCGGCCGTCATCCATCAGCTGGAGGAGGACGTTGAAGACGTCGGGGTGCGCCTTCTCGATCTCGTCGAGCAGTACGACCGCGTAGGGACGGCGGCGCACCGCTTCGGTGAGCTGGCCACCTTCGTCGTAGCCGACGTAGCCGGGGGGCGCACCGATGAGGCGCGACACCGAGTGCTTCTCCATGTACTCGCCCATGTCGATGCGGACCATGGCCCGCTCGTCGTCGAAGAGGTATTCGGCGAGCGCCTTGGCCAGCTCGGTCTTGCCGACGCCGGTCGGTCCGAGGAACATGAACGAGCCGATGGGCCGATTTGGGTCGGACAGCCCGGCCCTGCTCCGGCGGATGGCGTTGGCCACGGCGTGCACGGCCTCGTCCTGACCGATGACCCGCTCATGGAGAAGATCCTCGAGATGGACGAGCTTGGCCATCTCGCCTTCGATGAGCTTCGTCACCGGCACGCCGGTCCACTTGGCGACGACCTCGGCGATGTCCTCGGCGTCGACCTCCTCCTTGAGCATGCGATTGCCCTTTTGCAGCTCGTCGAGGTGGGTGGTGGCATCCTCGATCCTCCGCTCGATCTCGGGGACACGCCCGTAGCGGATCTCGGCAGCGATATTGAGGTCGGTCTCGCGCTCCAGTTGCGTTCGCAACTGTTCCAGCTCCTCTTTGAGCGAACGGATGGCGGCGATGGCCTCCTTTTCGGCCTCCCAGTGTTCGCGCATGACGGCCGTCTGCGCCTTGAGCGTCACCAACTCCTCGTTGAGCGCCTGGAGCCGTTCGATGGAACGGGCGTCGGTCTCCTTCTGGAGCGCCACCTGTTCGATCTGTAACTGGAGGATGCGCCGCTCGACGACGTCGATCTCGGTGGGGAGCGAGTCGATCTCGATGCGCAGG
>JANOWV010000241.1:0-8212 GCA_031418075.1 Actinomycetes bacterium | reverse complement strand
AGGCCCTCGCCGAACCCGGTGCGCTCGACGCGCTTGAGCCAGTCGCTCGGGATGATCTGGTCCGTGTCGACGTCGGACCGGTTCAACGGCACCGCCCGTCCGACGATCTCGCTCACCGGCTCCATCAGCCCGTCCACCTGCGAGCGAGTGACGCTGGGGACTCAATATGACACCAAGACGTCACTTGGTCGGGGAGCGTCGCCGGACTCACTGCAGGTCCTCCGGGGTTGCGAAGGTGCCGGCGATCGCGGTGGCGGCGGCGACCGCGGGAGAGACGAGGTGGGTGCGGCCGCCCTTGCCCTGACGACCCTCGAAGTTGCGGTTCGACGTAGACGCGCAGCGTTCCTCGGCCTCGAGCTTGTCGGGGTTCATCGCCAAGCACATCGAGCACCCGGCCTCGCGCCACTCGAAGCCGGCATCGAGGAAGATCCGGTCGAGGCCCTCGGCCTCGGCCTGCGCCTTCACCTTCATGGAGCCGGGCACGACGAGCGCGCGCATGCCGTCGCGAGCCTTGCGGCCCCGGGCTACCTCGGCCGCCGCGCGCAGGTCTTCGATGCGGCCGTTGGTGCACGAGCCGATGAACACCGTGTCGACGGGGATCTCGCGCATCGGCGTACCGGCCTTCAGACCCATGTAGCGGAGCGCGTGCATCGCCGACTCACGCTGGCTCGGGTCGGGGAACGACGACGGGTCGGGCACAACGTCGTCGATCGTGATGGTCTGGGCCGGGTTGGTGCCCCAGCTCACGGACGGGCGGATGGACGCGGCGTCGATCTCGACTTCCGTCGCGAACCCCACGCCGTCGTCGGTCGCGAGGGAGCGCCAGTCGTCGAGCGCGACTTCCCATGCCTTCCCCGAAGGGGCGAAGGGCCGATCCTCCAGGTAGGCGAACGTCGTGTCGTCAGGGGCGATCATCCCGGCCCGCGCGCCTGCCTCGATCGACATGTTGCAGACGGTCATCCGCCCTTCCATCGAGAGGGCGCGGATCGCCGACCCGCGGTACTCGATGATCGAACCGATCCCGCCGCCGGTGCCGATGCGGGCGATGATCGTGAGCACGACGTCTTTGGCTGTCACGCCGGCTGGGAGCTCGCCCTCGACCGTCACCGCCATCGTGGCCGGTCGGGCCTGGGGGAGCGTCTGTGTCGCGAGCACGTGCTCGACCTCGCTCGTGCCGATCCCGAAGGCGAGGGCGCCGAACGCGCCGTGAGTAGACGTGTGGCTGTCGCCGCAGACGATCGTCATGCCGGGGAGCGTGAGCCCCTGCTCGGGGCCGATCACGTGGACGATGCCCTGTCCGGGCTCACCCATGCGGGCGAGCCGGATGCCGTACTCGTCGCAGTTCCGGGAGAGCGCTTCCATCTGCTTCGCCGAGACCGGGTCGGCGATCGGCTGGTCGATCGCCGTCGTCGGGACGTTGTGGTCCATGGTCGCCACGGTGAGGTCGGGGCGGCG
Source organism: Actinomycetes bacterium (assembly GCA_031418075.1). GTDB lineage: Bacteria > Actinomycetota > Acidimicrobiia > IMCC26256 > PALSA-555 > DASUAO01. The sequence continues at coordinate 6,757 of JANOWV010000241.1, read as the reverse complement.
GACCCCGCGCCCGTGCAGCCGGAGGCCATCGAAGGCCTGTGGCGAGGTCACCTCGTGGACGAGGTGGAGGTCGATGTAGAGCAGGTCGGGCTCGCCGTCGGTGCGTCGCACCACATGGCGTTCCCAAACCTTGTCGGAGAGCGTCTGCACTGCATGAGTCTGACACGGAGGGTTCGGGCACGAGGAGTCCGACGTGCGCGCGTCTGAGCGTTCATCGTCGCGACATATGTCGGAAACATGACATCCGTACGTTCGGGAGGTGCAGATCGAGATCCTCGACTGGCCCGACGATCACCTGGTGGTGGAACGCCTGCGCGTCGCGGGGCTCCCTCGCCTGCTGGTCGTCGATGCCGACGTCGAGCCGCCGGACTCGTCTGATCCCCTCCAGGACTGGGTGCGTCGTGACACCGATCCGAGTGATGTGGAGGCTCGGATCGCAGTGCTGCGACGACGGGCCGGCGAGGAGCAGCACCGCCCGGTGATCGACGGCTCTGGAGTGCTGCACCACCGCGGCCGATGGGTCGCGCTGACGCCGGTCGAGGCGCGCATCACGTCGGCCCTCCTCGCGCGGTTCGGGGCCGTCGTGGGACGCGATGCCCTCTCGCGGGCCGGTCGTTCCGGTGAACTCACCACGCGGAACCTTCTCGACGTGCAGATGGTGCGCGTACGTCGTCGCCTCGCTTCCCTGGGACTGCAGGTCCGCACGGTGCGATCGCGCGGCTACCTCATCCAGTTCGCGAGCGAGTCCGCGGAACGGGTGTCGACGTGAGCGTCGGCGCCGTCCTCCTCGACATCCTGATCGTGCTCGTCGCCGCGAAGGCGGCGGCCGAGATCGCCGAGCGCATCGGCATCCCCGGGGTGGTCGCCGAGATCCCGGCCGGGATGATCGTCGGTCCGTCGGTGCTCGGCGCGGTCGGCACCAATGAGACGCTCGAGGTGCTCGGCGAGATCGGTGTCCTACTGCTACTCCTCCAAGTGGGGCTCGAGATGGACCTGCGGGAGCTGGGTGCTGTCGGACGCGCGTCGATGTCGGTCGCAGTGATCGGCGTGATCGTGCCGATGGTGGGCGGGTTCGGCGCCGCCGAGCTGCTCTCCTACGACAGCAACACCGCGCTCTTCCTCGGGGCGGCGCTCGCCGCGACGAGCGTCGGGATCACCGCCCGAGTGTTCAGCGACCTGCGCGCGCTCGGCACCATCGAGGCGCGGACCGTCCTCGGTGCCGCGGTGGCCGACGACGTCATGGGACTGGTCATCCTGACCGTCGTCGTTCGCATCGTCTCCGAGGGCACGATCTCGGTGCTCAGCCTCGTGGGGATCCTCGCGGTAGCGATCGGTTTCCTCGCCATCGCCGTGACCATCGGATCGCGCTTCGGGCCGCCCCTGTTCGAGGCAGTGCATCGACGCGCCCGTTCGGCGGGAACCCTTGTCGCCCTCGCGCTCGCGTTCACGCTGGCGTTCGCCGAGCTCGCCGACGCCGCCAAGCTGGCGCCGATCGTCGGCGCCTTCGTGGCGGGGGTCGCGCTCTCCCGCAGCTCCGTGAAGGATCGGGTGGAACGAGAGCTGGCGCCGGTCGGGCACCTGTTCATCCCTGTCTTCTTCCTGCAGATCGGCATCGCCGTCGATGTAGGGCAGTTCGCGTCACCGAAGGTGCTCGGGATCGCCGGTCTCCTGATCGTCGTCGCCGTGCTCGGCAAGCTCGTCGCCGCGTTCGGGATGATGCGGGCTCCCGGCGACAAGTGGCTCGTGGGCCTGGGCATGTTGCCGCGCGGCGAGGTCGGGCTCATCTTCGCCACCATCGGGCTGCGCGAGGGCGTGCTCGGACGCGACCTCTATGCGGCGCTCCTGCTCGTGGTGCTCGTCACCACGATGATCGCTCCGCCGTTGGTGCGCGCGCGACTGCAGCGGATTCGCTCCCGTGGAGTTCCGGACGTAATGGCCGACCCGATGCCCGCGTCGGGTTGGCTCGCGACCCACGACGACATCGTCGATCTCGCGGCGACGCCCCCCAGCGCGGAAGCGGTCCACGTCGCGCTCGACGCGGCTCGTCTCGTCGCGGCGGGTGCCCGTCCCGGCGCCCGGCTGCTCGACTGGCTCGGCGCGCTCGGGACGGGACCGCTGCGATGGGACGCGGCTTCCACGGTGTCGCTGATCGGCTTGCTCGAGGAGACGCATCCGCGGGCGTGGCGGTTCCTCGAGACCACCGGCGTCCTCGAACGCGCGCTCCCCGAGCTCTCGCACGCGCTCTCACGTCGGCGAGCGGATCCGTTCGTGCTCGACCCCGCCCACGTCCTGTCATTCCCGTCGGTGGACCGGTTGGCCGAAGCGCTCGCCGATGACCGAGGTGCGTCGGTTGTCTACGCGCAGCTGGCACATCCCGAGCGCCTGGTGCTCGCCACCCTCGTGCTCGACGCAGTCGGTGACGACCGGGGCGCAGTCGACATGGCTCGGAGCCTCACTGACCGTCTGGGCCTCGACGCGGCGGCCGAGGAGGCGCTCGCTCTGCTCGTGGGCGGCTCCACGATGCTGCGTGCCGGTGCGGCGCGCCTCGACGGTCTCGACGAGGAGCGGGTGTTGCAGGTCGCGTCCCATCTCCGGACGGTGGAGCACGCGCGGGCGCTGTATGTGCTGAGCGTCGCCCAGGGCGGCCTCGAGGTGTGGGAGCGGGAACGGCTCGACGCCCTGCTCGAGGTCGTGGTGGCGGCGCTCGCCGACGAGGACCTCACCGGGACCGCGACCCGCGATCTCGTGGAGCAGCGCCGTGAGGACGCACTCCGGCTCGCCGGTCGGCGAGTGCTCGTCGCGGACCGTGTGCTGCACGCGCCCCAGGGCTACCTGCTCACCGAGCCCGCCGAGGTCGTGGTCCGCCATGCACAGCTGCTCGAGTCGCTGCCGGGCCGGAGCGAGGTCCGGGTCGACACGACGCCCGCCGGCGCCGACGCGTGGACGGTCGACATCGCGATGCGCGACCGACCGGGGCTCCTCGCGACCGTCACCGGCGCGCTGGCCGACGAGGGCCTCGACGTGATCGATGCCACGGTCGCAACGTGGGGCGACGGTGCCGCGCTCGAGACGTTCCTGGTGCGCCAAGTCCCGTCGAGCCCGGACCCGACCCCGACCCCGACCCAGACCCAGACCCCGACCCCGAATGGGAATGGGAATGGGAATGGGATTGAGTTTGCGATCGACCGTCAGGCGCTGGCGGCCGCGATCAAGGCTCGTCTGGGTCGATCGTTCGTGTCCGATCCGATCGACGGTGCGGTGATCACCTTCGACGACGATGCATCACCCTGGTACACGCTGTGCGAGATGCGGGTGCCCGATCGGCCCGGGCTCCTCCACGCGATCACTGCGGGGCTCTGCGCGGCGGGGGTCGACGTGCACTCGGCGCGTCTGCACTCGGAGGCAGGGTCTGCGATCGACCACTTCGAGCTCACGGACCGCAGCGGTCGCAAGGTGGATGTCGACCTCCGCCTTGCGATCGAGCGAACGATCGCGCACGGGGTGGGTCCGCGCTCAGTGTTCGCGGCGATCGGGGGACGGCGCGTCGTCGGCCGTCGCGGCTGAACGCCGGAGGGTTCAGGCGCCGACGTCGCGGACGCTCACGACCTCGACCGAGAACTTCTTCTTCGGGCCCGCGAACTCGACGACATCACCGGGACCGCGCCCTTCCAGCACCTTGCCGAGTGGAGAGGACGCCGAGAGGACGTCGTAGACATCGTGTCGTTCCTCGATCGAGCCGACGAGGTACTCCATCGTCTGGTCCTCGTCGTCCATTCGGATCTCGACGATCTTTCCGGGTGCGACGATGTCGGCAGTCGACGACTCGACGATCGTGGCCGAGCGGAGCATCTGCTGGAGGTGACGGATCCGGCCCTCGTTGTGGCCCTGCTCGTTCTTGGCGGCATCGAAGTCGGCGTTCTCGCGGATGTCGCCGTGCTCGCGCGCCCGCTCGATCCACTCGGAGATCTCCATGCGGCGGGGCCCGGAGCGGCGCTCCAGCTCTTCCTTCAGCCGCTGATGGGCGTCCGTCGACAGATGCACCTCGTCCATCGCCTCATGGTAGTGACGTCACCGCTCCGGTCAGACCCTCTTCCGGCCGGGTCCGTGACCCGAGTTCGCGACCCGAATTCTGCACTAGGAAGACCCGATGGTGTTCGCCCTGGCACTCGCCGCCGCCCTCTCCTACGGAGCGGGGGACTTCCTCGGCGCCATCGCGACCGAACGGACGAAGAGCGCGCTTCCTGTCGTCGCCGCATCGTCGTTGGCCGGCGTCGCCCTCTTGCTCGTCGTCGCCCCACTGCTCGACGCGTCGCCGACGGGTGCTGACTTCGCCTGGGGGGCAGCTGGGGGCGTCGCCGGCGGGGTCGGCGTCGCACTCTTCTACCGGGGACTCGCGACCGGCGTGATGAGCGTGGTCGCGCCGGTCGCGGCCGTGACTGGCGCGGTCGTTCCGGTTGCTGCAGGTCTGCTCCTCGGGGAGCGCCCGGGTGCGCTCGCGCTCATCGGCGTCGGCCTCGCGATCGGAGCAGTCGCGCTGCTCGCCGTCGAGGCTCCCGGACGCAACGAAGTGGCGACCGGGACTTCGCGTGAGGCGCTGCTGCTCGCGCTCGGCGCGGGTGTCGGGTTCGGCGTGTTCTTCGTGCTGCTCGATCGCACGAGTGACGACGCAGGGCTCTGGCCCCTTGTCGCGTCGAGGTCTGTCACCATGCTCCTGGCGATCGCAGCCGCGCTGGTCGTCGGGCGTGCGATCGTCCCTCCTCGGGGGGCCCGCCGGCTCTCGCTGGGGACCGGGATCTTCGACATGCTGGCGAACGCCTGCTTCCTCATCGCCAACCGCAGTGGCCTGCTCGCACTCGTGGCGGTGATCACGTCGCTGTATCCGGCCAGCACGATCGCGCTGGCGCAGATCTTCCTCGGGGAGCGCCTCGCCCGGCACCAGCTCGTCGGGGTCGGCGTGGCGGTCCTCGCGGTGGTGCTCATCGCCGTGGCGTGAGGATGCACGATCCCGATCGGAACAGCTCGATGGAACTACTCGATCGAAAAAGGGGTTTGACCGCGCCCACGCCGCCTGCGACACTGGACGGACCATGACGCATCCCACCATCGTCGTCATTTCGTAGCGGGCGCCGGGCCACCGGCGTTCGCCCTCGACCGTCCACTTCGGTGGGCGGTTTTTCGTTGTCCGGACCTCTCTTCTCCAGCACAGGAGCCAACACCACTCGTGGGACAGCATCGCATCGGCATCATCGGTGGTGACGGGATCGGTCCCGAGGTGGTGGCCGAGGCCTGCAAGGTGATCGACGCGGCCGGCGTGAGCTACACGCCGGTCTCGTTCGACCTGGGCGGCGCGCGGTATCTACGCGACGGCGAGATCTTGCCCGACGCCGACCTCGCGGCGCTGCGGAAGTGCGACGCGATCCTGCTCGGCGCGGTCGGCACACCCGGCGTCCCACCCGGTGTGATCGAACGCGGGCTGCTGCTCCGACTGCGCTTCGAGCTGGACCTGTACGCCAACGTGCGCCCGTTCGTGGCCGGGCCCAGTGCCTTGAACGACGGTGTGGACATGGTCGTCGTGCGGGAGAACACCGAGGGCACGTACGCGGGGGAGGGTGGGTTCCTCCGCAAGGGCACTCCCCACGAGATCGCGACGCAGGGCTCGGTCAACACCCGCCACGGTGTCGAGCGCTGCGTCCGCTTCGCGTTCGAGCTCGCCGAGCGACGCGCCCGCTCCCACGTGACCCTCGCCCACAAGACGAACGTGCTGACGTACGCCGGCGACCTGTGGGATCGCGTGTTCCACGAGGTCGCGGAATCCCACCCAAAGATCGAGACCGCTTACAACCATGTCGACGCCGCCTGCATCTACTTCGTGCAGGACCCGGGTCGCTACGACGTGATCGTGACCGACAACCTCTTCGGCGACATCCTCACCGACCTGGGTGGCGCGATCGCGGGCGGCATCGGTCGCGCGGCGTCCGGCAACCTGAACCCGGACCGGACCGGACCGTCGCTGTTCGAGCCGGTGCACGGCTCGGCGCCTGATATCGCCGGGACCGGGACGGCCGATCCGCGTGCTGCGATCATCTCGGCCGTCATGATGTTGGAGTTCCTCGGTGAGGACGCGGCGGCCGTCCGAGTACGCGACGCCCTCGCCGGGTGCGACGAGCTCGTCGGGACGACGAGTGACCTCGGGGACGCGATCGCCGATCGCGTGCAGGACTAGGAGCCAAGGATGCCGATCGAGAAGACCGACAAGATCTGGATGGACGGCGCGCTCGTCGACTGGGACGAGGCGAAGGTCCATGTGCTCACGCACACGTTGCACTATGGCTCGGGCGTCTTCGAGGGGATCCGTGCCTACGCGACCGATCGCGGGCCCGCGGTGTTCCGGCTCACCGAGCACATGCGTCGCCTGCACGACTCGGCAAACCTCCTGATGATGGACATCCCCTACTCGGTCGAGGAGCTGGTCGAGGCGACGAAGGAGACCATTCGGGTCAACGGCGTCGACTCCTGTTACGTGCGGCCGATCGCGTTCCTCGGCTACGGCGAGATGGGCCTGAACCCGTTGCCGTCGCCGGTGCAGGTGTCGATCGCGGTGTGGCCGTGGGGCACCTACCTCGGCGACGACGGGGTCAAGAACGGCGTGCGCATGAAGATCTCCACCTGGCGGCGCATGGACCCGAACATCAACCCGGTCGCGGCCAAGGGTACGGGCGTCTACATCAACTCGAGCTTGGCCAAGGTCGAGGCGCTC